>QKCE01000076.1 GCA_003245785.1 Spirochaetales bacterium
GGTATTTCGCATACTGGGTGAAGCGCGGGATGTCCAGTTCGCCCTTGAGGGCCTTGTTGATGATCGAGGTGTCGGTGAACGCCAGTCCGCCGCCCCAATAGCAGGCGAGATTGTGCTGTGCCGCGACCCACCACATGCCGCCGGCGACGGAGGCCGCCATGGCGACGGGCGCGTCGATTCCGAGCTCGGCTTTCTTCGAGTCGAGGATCATGAATGCCTTCTCGTAGGCCGCCCGGGTCGTCAGGCTCGCGGGATCGATCCCGGCCTTGGCGAGAATGTCCGCGTTATAGGCGAGGCCGTAGCCCTCGATCGCGACGGGGAATCCGTAAACCTTGCCGTCGACCTTGAAGGAGAGATCGGTATCCTTGACCCAGCCCTGGTCGCTCAGGTCCGCGATATAGTCTTTCCAGATATCGTAGCCGCCCTTACCCTCGATAACGAAAATATCGGGCATCTGTCCCGCCTGCGCCTTGGCCTTGAGCGCGCCGCCGTAATCCGCGCCGCCGCCGAGGGTCTCGACCGAAACGGTCACGCCGGGGTGGGCCGCGGTGTACGCCGCCGCATAGCCGTCCAGGGCGTCCTTGATCTCGACCTTCAGCTGGAACATGTTGACCGTGGTCGTCTTCATCGCCTTGGCGTCTTTGGAACCGCCGGCGAATACCGCTCCGGGCAAAAGAGCCGCGACAAGGCCGATCGTCAATGCTTTCGATACCGCTTTTTTCATCTTTCTCCTCCAGAAAGGAATGCCGAATTTCGGCAGAGTTATGTAGGTGTTGCGTAGCACCTAATTCGGAGTGTAAGTCCGGAACTGTGAGCCGTCAAGGAAAAACCGGTTTAATTGCGCTTTTTTGCCCGAAATCGCGTGAAATTGACTTGACACGCGTTGGCAACCGGTTGTGATCCCGCCATCCCGGCGGCTTCAAGCCCCGCGGCCTTTGTGCCGATAACGATAAGGTATGAAAACATCCTTTCGACCGGTCGGAATGGCGCTCTGCCTTCTCGTTTTCGCGATTCCTTCCGCCCTCATGGCCGCCTCGGGCGACATAACCTTTCAATTCCCGGAATCCGATTCCGCTCGCGGCATGATCGCGGAGCGGTGGCTTTTCGCGCCGGTCGAGACGGTGGCCCCCCTCAAATCCGCCATCGTCACCGATATGTACGGCGATTCCTTCGAGGTTTCCGCGGCAAAAACCGGCAATCTGGTCTCCGTGACGGTGAAACCCGCGTATACCGACTCCGTCGCGGGCGCCTGGCGCCTGGACCGCGACGCGGAATCCGGCGAGCCGGTCTCGATTACCGTGACGCCCGTCAACGATCCCTCCATAATCCTGACCATCCGGCCCGGGTCGGGCGCGAAAACCCTCATCGACCTTTCGCTCTACGGGCTGAAAGTCCGGAACGGCGTGCCCTTCGGCATGGCTTTCCGCTCGGTCCTGACCGCCCCCCTTTCCTCCGTCGCCGCGCTCACCGCGAAAACCGTCCCCTGGGAACTTCTCTTTCCCGAAACCCTCAGGTACGGGAACGTCGCCGCGGGAGTCTCCACCATAAGGGCCCGGCTCCCCCAACTCGTGTATCTCGACGACGGGGCCTTCGACGACGCGGGCAAGCCCGTGCTGATCTCGACCGGGGCCCCCCAGGACCCGAAGGCGGTTCTCGAGGCCGCGAAGGACGGCCGGGACCTCTCCAAGGTCCGGGGAGGCGTAAACTGCTCGGGCTTCGCGAAATGGATAGTCGACGGGATCGTGAAGCCCACCGCGGGCTCGCGCACCTTCATCCGCGCGCTCGAGCGCCAGACCTCTTCCCCCGAAACGGGCTTCACCGAGCGTTACCGGGACCCTAATGACGTTTTTTTCGGTCTCGACTGGATACGGAACCTGGCGGCCGCCGTGGTAAGCCTCGAGTTGGGCCATACGGTGTATCCCGAAGACGCCGGGGCGGACGTGACCGACGAACCCTTTTCCGGGGCGACGGGCTACGAAACGGACGTGGGCTACAAGGTTTCCGAGCTCATGCCGCTCCTCTATTGGCTTGCCGCCCGGGAGCCCGGCCATTGGTACCTCGGCGCCTTGAGCGAGGAGCTGGGCGAGCGGGGAAACGCGAAAAATCCGCTTCTCCGTTACTATAATCACGTGGCGGCCTTTTTCCCCTGGTTCGACGAAACGGGCCGTTTCCGGCTCGCGGTGTTCGAAAGCGCCTCGGAAACCCCGGTTTCCGCCTTCCTGGAGAATAACGCCGATGACTGGATTTTCCTCGTCAGGCTCGACATGCCGCCGCCGATCCGTTTCGATCCCTGATTTTTTTTCGTGTTACTCCCGGGGTCTCCCGCGGGTTTTACAATGTAACAGGATGGTACCGATGTCCCCGATCCCACGTTCCTTCGCGGTCGCGCTTTGCGCGGCGCTTTTCCTCTCGGCACAGGGTGCCGCGACCGCCGCCAGTCCTCCCGCCCCCGATCCCCGGGTCGTCCTCGAGGCGGCCCGTACCCAGGGCTTGACCGACGCCTCCGCCGCGGCGGCAACCCTGGAGCGGGCCCTCCCGCGGGCCGGGGCGCTCGCGCCCTGGTATCTCGCGGACTTGACCCGCTTCAGCGCCCTCGCGGGCGACTGGAAGGGCGCGAAAGACTGGGGGGCGAAGGCCTTGTCGTCCCCGGTTCCGGAGGAATTGGCGGATACCCTCGCCTGGTGGTACGGGCTCGCCCTGGAACGGGCCGGCGACGCCCCTTCCGCGGCCAAGACCTACAAGGCCCGGATCGACGGCGGAACCTGCGCGGAACCCCTTTTATGGCTCGCCTATCTCAGGACGGCCTCCTCCGGGGCGGAAGAAGCCGCGGCGTCCCTCGATTCGGCCTTTCCCCTATTAAAGCTTACCGCACCCGACACCTACTCGCTTTCCCGGTACCTCGCCGGAATTTGCGGGGTCCGCGCGGGGGAATGGTCTTTCGCCGCCTCGGCCTTTTCGCGGTTCGAGGCGGTACGGGGCGCGTCCTATCCGGACCTCGCCCCCTGGGCCGCCTTCTATCTCGCCTGGAGCCTCAACCGGAGCGGGCGGGGGGAGGAAGCCCTCGCGGCCTTTACCCGCTACCTCGACCGGTGGCCCACCCATGAGCGCGCCTGGCAGGCTGCCACGGCGGCGGCCCTCGCGGCGAGCCAGAATCCCTCGGCGGGCAAGGACCCCGTCGCCCTGGCGAATCTCGCGGTGAGCCGCGCGCCGACCCGGGCGGACCGGGCGGATTCCATGATCCTCCGCGCGACCCTGCTCGTGGACCGGGGCGATCTCGCCGGGGCCGTCCGCGACCTTCCCGGCATCGTCGACGGCTCGCTTACCGGCGGACCGACCCCCTCGGCGAGCCGCGCCCAATTCCTGCTCGCCGACATCGCCTTCCGCTCGAACGATTTCGACCTCGCCGTGAAGCGCTGGCAATACCTCGCGGATACCTTCCCCTCGGATCCCCTGGCGGAGGAGTCCCTCTATCTCATGGGCGACGCCCGCTATATCCAGGGTTCCTGGAAAGAAGCCGGCAACCTCCTGTCCCGCTACCGCCTCGCGTGGCCGAACGGCCGCTTCCTCGCCGCCGCCCTCCGCGAGGGGGGCGAGTCCTGGAATCGCGCCGGCTCCCCTGACCTCGCGATCCTCTGGTGGGAAGACCTTCTCAAGAAATTCCCCGCGGGTTCCGCCGCGCCGGGGACGATGCGCGACCTCTCCCAGGCCTACCGGTCGCGGAAGGATTGGGGCGCCGCCCTCCGGGTCGCGAAATCCTACCGGGAACGTTTCCCGAAGGAAGCGGCCCTGGACGGTATGGACGCGGAGATCGAGGAGCTCGAAGGCTTGCAGTCCGGCGAGCCGGGCGGCATCGCGGCCAAGCTCGCCGAGTACGCGAAGGCCGGCAGGGCCGGCACCGCCGCGGGATGCGCCGTCGGGCTCTCCCTCGCGCGGGAGTACCTGGCCGACTGGAATACCCGGGAATCCGGCAGGGCGATACTCGCCGAGCTCGTAGACAAGGCACCGAAATCCCCCGACGGGGTAGGGGCCGCGGACCGGCGCGCCCGGGCGGAGGCGATGAGCCTCCTCGCCAACATGTACCGGGACGACGGCGCCTTCGCCAAGGCCTCGCCGCTCTTCCTCTCGGCGGGCGCCTGGTTCGCCGCCCTGGACCCCGAAAGGGCCGCCGAAGCCCTTTACGGCGCGGTGGACTCCTTCCTTCAGTCCGGCTCCCCCGCGGACGCCCGGAAAACCCTCGAAACCATGCAAAAGACCTGGCCCGATTCCGTGTGGACGCGCCGGGCGCTCGTCGCCTTCAAAAACGGCTGACCCGCGACGGAATACCAGGAGACTGCCGATGAAACGGATACCGCATACGATCGCCGCGCTTTTTGCCCTCGCCCTTTCGGTCGCGCCCCTCGCCGCCGCGGGAGTCGAGGTTCCCGACCTCGAAACCCGCATCCGGAATTATGGGAGCGAGGTGCCCTCGGCAGCCGTTCCCGACTTACCGAATCCCGCGCCCGCGCCGATCCCCGAGGATAACGCCGCGGCTGAAGCCGCCCCGGTTGCCCCTGCCATAGTTCCCGTTCCGGAACCGGAGCTTTTCCCGGAGACGCCGACCCCCTCGGAAAACAAAACCGACGGGACGGTGAGCGGCTGGGCTTCTCTCGGGGCGGGCAGTCCCGGGACCCTCCTCGGGGACCTTTCGGTGGAACGCGCCGGCGGCCCGCTTCCCGACTTTTCCCTTCGGTTCGCTTACGACGCCGCCGACGGCTACGGCGGGGAGACCGCGGGCGAGGGCTTTTTCGACCGTTCGATTTCCCTCGGTTTCGGCGCCTCCTCGCGGAACGAAGCCTCCGGCGCGGGGTGGCAGGCGTCCCTCGGGCTTTCGGAGCGGACCGACGGCCTTCAGGGCCTGAACGCAGAACTGTACGGATTCACCGCCCGTGACGCGGTTTGGGACGCCTCGGCGGATATCCCGGTTTCGTTAAAAAGCGGCCTTTCGGCGTCGCTTGGCATTTCGGGGGCGGTTTTCGCCTCCTTCGCCGACATGCCGGGCACCGCGATCGGGGGGGCTTCCTCCGTTCCCGTCACGGGCGAGCCCGTCGCGAACTCCGGGGGCTACCGCATCGAGCCCGATCTCTCGATCAACCTGGTCCGCGGCCGGGGAAAGTTCGCCCTCGAGGGGGTCTACGGCTATGAAACCGTGGTGAATACCGGCGAGGTGAATACCGGAACCGTCGCGCTCTCCGCGGGCGGTACCTTCGGCGGACTCAGCCTCGGCGCCCGTTCGGGCGTCGCCCTCGATTCGGCCTCCGGCGCCGCTTTCCCCTTTTCGCTTTCAGCCGCCTGGACCGGCGATACCGGAATCCTCAGGAACCTTTCGGCTTCCGGCGGGCTCGACGCCTACAGGAGCGGCGTTGATACCCTCGCAGGGGCGGATCCCTTCGTCGATCGGACCCGGCTTTCCCGCACCGCCGCGGACTGGTTCGGCAAAGCCTCCCTTTCCCTCTCCGGACCCGAGGCCTTCGGCGCCTCGACGGGCTTCGAGGCCGGGGCCGAATGGCGCGATACGGCCTTCGGTTTCGGCGTTCTCGGCGTATTGCCGATCGACGAACCCGCTTCCGGCGGGTCCGCGGGCCTCGTCCCCGTCGGGGAGAGGGAACGGCAGAGCCTCGCCACGAAGGTCGCCCTCTCGGCGACCGCCCCGGGGCTGGAACTCAAGGCCGGCTGGAATGCCGAGTGGCTCGATACGCCGGCGGAAACCCTCCGGTACGGTCCGGTTTCCGCGGCCTCCCAGCGCCTGGACGCCGGGCTTACGCTCTTCGACCGGGACGCCCGGCGGCTGTGGGAAACCTCGGCGGTCGCGGCCTTCGCCCTGAACCGGGCGGTAACCCCTTCGGTCGACCTCTCGGGGACCCTGCGTCCCGCGAAGGCCTTCGCCCTGACCTTATCGTTCGACGACATCGTCCCACTCATCGCGGGGGAACCGCGCATGAGGGACGCGGTATACGCGGACCGGAGCGGCGTGCTCACGCTTTCCGGGCGCATCGACTTTTAACTGTAAGGAGTTAATTCATGATTTCAATTCTCGTGTCCGGCGGCCCGGTCATGATCCCCATCGCGCTCTGCACGGTCATCGCGACGGTC
>QKCE01000233.1 GCA_003245785.1 Spirochaetales bacterium
AAGGCGGAAACCCCGGAACGCAAGCCCGCGGCGGCTAATAAGCCAGCGGCGGCCAAAAAGCCAGCGGCCGCCAAAAAGGCCGCCCCGGCGAAACCCGTGGCGAAGCGGACCGTAAAGAAATAACGGCGAAAGGCCGTCCGGTTTGACCGGACGGCCTTTTTTTGCCTCGGTAGCCGGTCATGCCCATCGCGATAAATCCCGAAACCGTTTTTATCCTCTTGTTGGAACGCTACGGTCCCAGGGGATGGTGGCCCCTCCTTTCCCGCGCCGATACCGCCGGCTTCGACGCACGGGGGTACCATCCCGGCTTGTACTCGGTACCGGACACAGTCGAGGAGCGTTGGGAAATTCTCGCGGGAAGCATACTTACCCAGAATACGGCATGGAGGAACGTGGAGAAGGCCTTGGCCTCGCTTTTCGCCGCGGGAATAAACGGGCCGGAACGGTATCTTGAACTGACTGGGGAAAGGAGAATCGACCTGATCCGGTCCGCGGGATATTTTACCCAGAAGTCGGTTCGGCTCGAAACCGTCGCGCGAACCCTGCTCGCGTCCCCGACGGGTCCCGCCGGACGGGAAGAACTTCTTGCGTTGAACGGGGTAGGGCCCGAAACCGCGGATTCAATGCTCCTCTACGCCTGGGGACGGCCCTGGTTCGTCGTGGACCTTTACACGATCCGCCTATTCACCCGGACCGGATTGCTGGACTTCGCGGCATTGCCGAAATCGCCGTCAAAACGCTATGAACATGTACAGAATTTCATAACCGCATCCTTCGTCCATTTTGGAAATATCGGTACGGTGGAAGCGTACCAGGAATTTCACGCCCTTGTGGTCCATAACGCCAAGGAGCATTGCGCGGCGAAACCCAGGTGCGCGGGCTGTCCGCTCGAACGCTATTGCCCGAAACTTTCAGTACCGTTATGATTAACCTACAACTATTGAATGGAGTTCCCAATGAAAAAGCACGTCGCGTTCGCGTTATTCTATATTCTCGCCGCGTTTACCGCCTTCGGAAGCGGCAAGCTCGACCATAAGGCGCCCGGGAAGACTCCCACGGCAGTCCACGTCGCGGCCCTCGCGGGTCCCTCGGGGATCGGCATGGCCCGGCTCATGTCCGCGCCCCCGACCCTTGGAGACTCGGTCCCCTGCGAGTTCGAAATCGCCGGCTCGGTGGACGTATTGCTTCCCAAGCTCGTCAACGGCGACGCCGATATAGGTATACTGCCCCCCAACGTCGCGGCCAAGCTGTATAACGCGAACCCCGATTCGATACTGGCGGCGGCCATCGTGGGGAACGGCATGATTTCCCTCGTTACCCGCGACGAGGGCATTGCCTCCCTCGAAGACCTAGCCGGAAAAACCGTGTCGGTGGCGGGGCAGGGCGCCACGCCGGAATACGTGCTACGAGCCCTTCTCTCGGCCCGGGGAATGCCCGCCGACTCGGTGACGACGGACTTCTCCGTCCCCGTACCCGAAATCGCCGCGGCTCTCGTGAGCGATAAAATCCAATACGCCCTCCTTCCCGAACCCTTCGCGACCGTCGCCGTTCTGAACGGGAAGAACGGGACGTCGCCCGTGGCCAAGGCGCTCTCAATGAAAGAGCTCTGGTCCGATACGGGCTTCGGCGACGATTTCCCCATGACGCTTTGCGTGGTGCGCGCCGATTTCGCCCGGGACTACCCGGAACTCCTCCGGGAATTTCTCGGGGCGTACCGGCAATCGATAGAGTGGACCGTGGCGAACCCCGCCGAGGCGGGCGCCCTTTCAGAGAAGGCGGGGTTCGGCCTGAAAGCCGCGATCGCGACGAAGGCCATTCCCTCGAGCAATTACGTTTATATCGACGCGAAAGCCGGCAAGGCTTCCATCGAGAGTCTCCTTTCGGTATTCCTTGAATACGCCCCGGCCGCTGTCGGCGGCAAACTTCCGGACGATAACTTTTACTTCAAATGAACCGAAAGGGATTCAGGATAGCGGCCTTATCTTCCCTGGCTTTCGCCCTTGCCTGGGCCGTGGTCGCCCGGGCGATCGGAGCCCCGTTCATTCTCCCCGGGCCCGCCGCCGTCCTGCGCGACGCGACGGCCCTCTTTTCGGATCCGCGCTTTTACGGCCAGCTTGCGGCGACCGGGAGCAGGGGATTGCTGGCCTTCGCCCTTTCCGTCGCCCTGTCCCTCGCCCTCGGCGGGCTTTCCGGCATTTCCGACGGCGCGGCCGCCGCGCTGAAACCCTGGCTTTCGGTCGTCAAATCGACCCCCGTCGTCTCGATCATCCTCATCGCGCTCCTTTGGTTCGGTTCCTCCGCGGTTCCCGTATTCGCGGCCATACTCATGACCTTGCCGGTCATGACCGAGGCACTCTCGAAGGGCATGCGCCAGAGCGATCCCAAACTGCTTGAAATGGCCCGTATATACCGTTTCAGGAAACGGGACGCGCTGTTCCGGATTCGTCTCGGCACGGCGCTTCCGTACTTTCTCGCCGGTGCGGGCACGGCCCTTGGGCTCACGTGGAAGGTCGTCGTGGCGGGGGAAATTCTCGCGCTTCCCCGCCACGGCCTCGGTAGTTCCATCCAGACCGCCCGGATTCAGCTCGAAACCGTCAGGGTTTTCTCGCTGACCGCGATGGCCGTAGTCCTCAGCATGGCGAGCGAATATCTCTTTTCCAGGCTTTCCCGCCATTTCTCCGCGACGCAATCCGACCCATTCCCCGAAAGCCAGGCCCGCCCATGAACGTCGATAACCTGAACGTCTCCCATGCCTCCGGCACGGTATACGACGGTTTTTCCGCCCGTTTCGAGGATTCCATGATAACCCTGGTTCTCGGCGCCTCGGGCTGCGGCAAGACGACCCTCCTGCACGCTATCGCCGAACGGGCGGGAAGGGAGTCGCCGGTCTCCTTCGTATTCCAGGAACCGAGGCTTATCCCGTGGGCAAGCGTGCGGGCGAACATGAACATGGCCCTCGCGGCCAACGGATATTCCCCCCGGGAGCTTCGCTCGCGGGTTGACGAGTATCTCGATCTCGTAGGCATTCTGGGCCGGGCCGACGACCATCCCGGAAAGCTCTCGGGGGGGGAACGGCAACGGGTGGCCATCGCGCGGGCTTTCGCGAACCCCGCGCCGGTCCTTCTCATGGACGAACCGTTTCAGTCCCAGGATCCGACCACGAAACGGCAACTTATCGCGCTTTTCAAGGAAATCCAAAGCGCGGAGAAGCGAACCGTGATCGCGGTTACCCACAACCTGGAGGAAGCCGAATATTTCGGGGACTGGCTCATGTTGCTTTCCGGGAAACCGGCGCGCATCGCGTTGAATGTCCCCAACGATGAAGAGGGACGAAAAACGCTCTCAAGCAGGTTCTGACCGGGGCAGGGCATTATTTCACATAAACTCTACTGCGCATAATGTATGTTCTGTCGAATATCTTATATACTCAAACCGTTTTGAATGCTTATTTATACAGTATGACAAACGTTCGCGAGATATTCGTCTGAATATCGAGGCAGCCCCGGGCATGGCGAATATAAAAAAAAAAGGCGGGCCATATCCTGGCCCGCCCTGAATCGAAAAATTAAATGAACCGTTCCCGGTTATTCGGACGCGGTTGCGCCGGTACCCCGATTCAAATCCGCGACGCGGTTCAGCTCGGCAACGCTTTCGAATACCTCGAAGAAGGGCTTGGGCTCATCGCCCGGATGGCCCGAGAGGGTCGCATAGGCCTCCAGTTTTTCGATCGAAACGACGCGATGCAGCGGCAAGCCGGACCGTTCTTCAAGGAAATCCCTGAACGGGCGATCCGAATGAAAGGGCAGCGTAACGGACCATTCGCGTTCGTTATCCGCCGTTCGCTCGATTTTCACGCCCTCATGGGAAGCGAGGAAGGTTTCCGCCTCGACGGAAATAGCGTCCATGTCAACGTCCCCGAAAAAGGCGTACCGGTAACGGTTCCCCCAAAGGTATTTCGAAAGGGATTCGCGCTTCAACCTGGAGGAAAGCGCGTACGCGAAAACCCGATTGATCCGCATGTTCGAGCCAATGCTCCTGCTCAGGGAGGCGAGAATCTCGTCGGCGCTTTTTTCCTCCGTGAGAAGGAAGGACGCGATTTCGTCGGAGGACGCGATGCCGATCGACATGCTCTGCGCGAGTTCCAGCCTTGGCAAGGGATTGAATCCTTCCGTATAAATCACGGGCAACCCGCTTCTCTGGAACGCCTTGTGCCAAACCTCGAGCAAGCCGAGATGGGGAATCCAGGGAGCCTCGTCCTGCTTGGAAAACGAGACGATCACGCGGTGCGTCGCCTCGGGTCCCCGGCTTTTCCCGGGCACGAAGGCCTCGGTTTTTTCCGTCACCGCCGTCGCCGGGCTTTCGGCTTCGGGAACCGCGGCCTTCGGGGGCTTTACCACCTTTACCGTCTTTCCGCAAACCCCGCAGGGTTCGACGCAGTCGACGTCGCAATGGGGCGTAAGGGTCTGCGCGTCGGATCGTTCCTTCTCGCGCCACAGCCAGGATTTCGCGACGCCGATCGCGACGCCGTCCCATGGCAGGGCCTCGTCGCGGCTTCGTTCCCGGATAGTCTCCTCCTCGACGTCCCACGGCGCCTCGGCGATTACCGCCTTCCACACGTCGGGTTTCGCCCAATCCTCCCAGGCGTCGAGCCTGCACCCGCGCCGGTAAGCCTCGAGGGCGATGTCCCCTACCCGCTCGTCCCCGCGCGTTATCATGGCCTCCAGGAAGGAGTTGAACGCCCGGTGCGTGCTAACCTTGAACTTGCCTTTGGGTAGCGACGAGTGTATATACGTAAGCTTCCTGTCCGATTCCTCGGTCGAGAGCTGCCTCGACCACTGATAGGGCGTATGGGGCTTCGGAATGAAGGTGCCGATATTCGCGTTGCAGGTCATACGGGTGCGTTCCTGGATATCGAGGAGGAATTTCACGATTTCCTCCTCTTCGTGCATACCGCCGGACTCCACGGGAAGGCCGATCATGAAATAGAATTTCGCCTTTTTCCAGCCCCGCTTTTTCGCCTCGTTTAGTATTTCGATGACTCGGTCGCGATACACTTCCTTGTTGAGCGACCGTTGCCACCCGTCTATCGGCGTTTCCACCGCGAGGGTCAGCCCGCTCTTCCTGACCTCCGCCATCTTCTCGAGAAGCGGAAGCGTGAACGAATTGACCTTCAGGGAGGGCAACTGGAACGAGACGTGGCGGCCCGCCCATTCTTTCGTGAGCGAGTCCAGAAGCTCGCTTATGCCCTCATAATCCCCCGAAGAAAGCGACATGAGGCTGATTTCCCTGTAGCCGCCCTCGTTCACGAGGAACGCGACGTCCTCGCGCACCCGCTCCGGGGACTTCATGCGCTGGGGCCGATAGTTCACGCCGGCGTGGCAAAAGCGGCACCCGTTCGGGCAGCCGCGCATTATCTCCACGCTTCCGTGGTCCTGCACGATCCTCATGTGGGGCACGGGGAAGCAGACCTGCCGGTCCCCTTCCCCGCCGAAACCTGCGAAAACCGCGCGCTTCGCCCTGCGCTTGCCCGCGGTCCATACCGAGGGGTGCGCCTCGATCCTCGCGAGAAGTTCCGCGCGGTCCGCGCCCTTCGCGCGTAGGCCCGCGAGCTCGCCGAGAAGGTCGAAAAAGCCCGCTTCCGCCTCGCCCACGTACACCGCGTCGAGGATACCGGAGAACGGCGCGGGATTCGTCAAGCCGCAGCCGCCGGCGATTACGATGGGATCGTCCGGCCCGCGGGAAGCGCGTTCGAGGGGGACGCCGCCCATGTCGAGTATCGAAAGGAGGCCGGTAATGCCGGGTTCGTACCCGATGCTCACCGCGACGATATCGCATTCCGAGACCGGAATGCCCGATTCCAGCGTATAGAGCGGTACCTTTCGCTCCCGGAGAAGGGCCTCAAAGTCGGGGGCCGGGGCGAACACGCGCTC
>QKCE01000021.1 GCA_003245785.1 Spirochaetales bacterium
GGTGGATCTCGGCTTCCAGTATTTCTGGGGCTTCCTCCCGAGCCCCGTTATAGACGTGGCCTCGGCCCTGAGCTCGGGAACCTACCCGGTGGAAGTGACCTATAACCGGTACCATCAGGTCGGCGCGGATCTCGCCGCGGTCATCCTCGGGCTGAACGCCCGCTTCGAGGCGGGAGCAAACCTGACCGACGACTTCGCGGGGGACGATCCCCTCACGTACAACCCGGCTCTCGTGTGGGCGGCGGGCTTCGACCGGGACTTGTTCTCCGGCATCAACCTGAACGCCCAGGCCAAGGGCTCCTGGGTTCTCGGCTACGACGGAATCGACCGGGGCGCCTCGAGCGGCGACATGGAAGCCGACGCCAACCGCACCGACACGATGGTCGCCCTGCGGCTCGGCCAGAGCCTGAATCGCGATAAGGTCAAATGGGAACTCGCCGGGGTGTGGAGCCCGGAAAACGCGGACTTCGCCGTGGCGCCCTCGGTAACCTTCGCCGTCGGCGAGGCGGAACTGAAGGTCGCGGGCCGCTGGTTCGGCGGCGACGCGGACGGAAACCTCGGCCAGTACGCCGACCAATCCTACGCGCAGGTCTCCCTCAAGTACGTGTTCTGACGTCGGGACGCGTCGCGGCAGGGTAGGGGTGCCGGGAGGGCGTAAGCCCCCGACACCCTGCCGCGACGCCGTCTTCCGCCGCGGGACTCAGCCTATTTCCCTGAGTATTATCGTTACCGAAGGCGTGGCGGAATCGATCCTGGCCTTGTGCCTGTCGAAGCCGCCGGGAATTCCCTTGCCGTCGTAATTCGATATCCCGACGGGCTCTTTCGGAATGCCGATGAGTCGGGTGTCGAGCTTGCCGTTCCCGTTCACGTCCTGGTAGGCCATGACGTAATAATCGCCCGCGGGAACGCTCACCGTCCCGCTCGCCGACCCCGAATCGGCGTGAAGGATCAGGGTCGCCGCGGGTTTGTTTTTTTTCAGGCCCTGTTCCGAATCGTAAAGCGCGACGTAGATCGCGCTCCCGCCGTCTTTCGCCCCGGAAATCGTCACCGACGCCTCCAGGTTCTGGGCGAAACCCAGGCTTCCCAGGACGAGCGCCATCGCCGCCAAAAAGAATAGCTTTTTCATTTATGCTCCTCGTGACTGTAACAGGTCCGGACGGGTCTTGCGCCCCCGGGTCCCCTCGATCGTGCTATACTGTCCCCGCGGAGGTACACCATGAAGCGCAATATCGACATGATCGGCATATTCGCCCGGGACCTTTCGGTAATGGTCCCCTTCTACCGCGACGTGCTGGGCTTTGAGATCGACTGGGACGGGAAGGGTCCCTACGCCGAATTCGCCCACGAGGGCGTCCGCTTTTCCATGTACGCCCGGGGTGAGCTGCCGGGACTTTTGGGCCAAATCCCGGAATTCCCCCAGAGGCTCAACGGAACCTTCGAGCTCGCCCTCAATGTCCACGAAAAGGACGCGGTGGACGCGCTGTACGCGGAAATCCTCGCCGGGGGCGGGAAACCCGTCTACGCCCCGAGGGACGAACCCTGGAAAATGCGTTCCGCCATGATCGCCGATCCCGAGGGCAACCTCATCGAAATCGCCTCGGATTTTTGGGACTGAAGGGCGTCGCGGGGCCCTTTCGGCACGGAACATTGCCGGCGCCGCTTCCGCCGGGAGAGCAGCGCTCCCGATGCCGCCGGGTAAAGCCCCTGCGCGGCGGCTACTTCCCTCTTCCCTTCGCCTACCGCGCGATTACCCACGTCTCGACGCCCCGTTCCTTGCCCTTCAGCTGGAGGGTTCCCATGGAGACGAAGCGGAGCCGGGCCTTTTCCCCCAGCCCGTCGACCACTTCCCTCGAAACGGCGAGCGGTCGCCCGAGTTTCCTGGTTTCCGATTCGAGCCTGGAGGCCACGTTAACCGTGTCCCCTATCACCGTGAAGTTTTTCCTGTCCGCGCAACCTATGTCGCCGACTATAAGCTCGCCGAAATGGCAGCCGATCCCGAAGCCCCTCGGCGCCGGAAGCCCGCGGCCCGCGAGCTCGGCGGCCAGCCGGCCCGATTCGGCGAGGGCGTCGAACGCGCAGGCGACCGCGCTCTCCCGGGCGCCCGCCCAGTCTTCGAGCCCGAAGATCACCATTATCGCGTCGCCGATGAATTTGTCTATAACGCCCCCGTGGCGTTTCACGATTCCGTTCCAGTATTCGAAGTAGACGTTCAGCATCCCCGAAACCGAGGCCGCGTCGTTTTCCTCGCAGGTATGGGTAAAGGAAACGATGTCGGAAAACAGTATGCAAAGGTCCTGCTTCCGGGCCTCGAACATACCCGTCTCGATTATCCTGTCCCGCACGCCCGCGTCCACGTATTTCCCGAAAAGCCCGTAAATGGCGTCCTTGAGCCTCGCGACGTCGTAACGGCCGTAGGCGATGGTAAGCGCGAGGAAAAATCCCCCCACAAGCACGAACCAATGGGTCGGGTCCCCGAGGAACGCGCCGATATATTTCCCGATCACCGTGACGGTCAGCTCGGTCTCGTAATTCAGCTCCTTCCAGGTATCGAAATAGAAGTACAGGAAAAGGAAGATGAACACGTTCACCAATACCATCGCGACTTCCGCGGCGCGGCGCGTCCGTTCGCCCCGCTTCATCCCCGCGGTCATAAGCAGCGCCGAAACGAGGCCGTAAATCCAGAAGCCGAAATGGGCCGCGTTCAGCACGCCGCCGCCGGTTTCCCCGAACTCGAAGGCGCTGTACGCGAGGGGGGTCAGAAAGGAGAGCGTCGCGCGAATCGCCGTGTTGCCCCCGAACCTTGCCAGCAGCGAGGTCTGGACGATCAGGGCGCACGCCAGGGTCAGATGCGCCGGATTCGTAATGAAGGCGCCCTTCGACACGATGAGCTGCATGAGGGCGTAAAAGAAGGCGAACTGCCCGGAATAAAGAAAAAGCTCCTCGAAAAAGGCCTTGCCGAACCGCGTCGATGATGCCATGGCATTCCCCCTAAAGAATACTATAAGCCGCCCCTGAATTCGCGCAAGGGGAGGGCGCCCCCTTCCCGTCTTGCCAATCCCTCCCGATCGGGCCATACTCCTTCCCATGAACGGACAAAACAGAAGCGACGTCCGCAGGGGCTTGCGGGTCGCGATCGTGCTAAAGGAAGACCAACGAACCGGGCGGCTCACCGAGGGCGTCGTGTCGGACATTCTCACTAACTCGCCGACCCATCCCCACGGCATAAAGGTCAGGCTCGAGTCCGGCTTGGTGGGCCGGGTTAAGGAAATCCTCGGCCCGGAGGGCGCTTCCGGTGGGCGATAAGGACGGCTTTTCCGGGGAGTCGGGGGGCGGCGCGCAGTCCCCGGAGATCGAGACCCTGTCCTCGAGGGAAGTGTACCGCAACCGCTGGATGAGCGTGCGCGAGGACGCCATTCGGCGGGCTGACGGCTCCCGCGGTATCTACGGCGTGGTCGAAAAACCCGACTTCGCGACCGTCGTTCCCCTGGGACCCGAAGGCATGACGCTGGTCGAGCAATACCGATATACCGTGGGCGGCCGGTATTGGGAATTCCCCCAGGGCTCTAAAGAAGAGGGCGGGTATACCCCGGAAGAACTCGCCAGGGCGGAACTTCGTGAGGAAACGGGACTTGTCGCGGGCAAGATGGAGCCGGTGGGGGAACTGTTTACCGCGTACGGCTATTCCGACCAGCGTTATAGGGTCTTTCTGGCGACCGATCTCGAGGCCGGGGAGGGCGAGCTCGATCCCGAGGAACTAGGCCTGGTCTCGAAAACCTTTCCGGTCGCGGAGGTGGAACGCATGATCCTTTCCGGGGAAATCCGCGACGCGACCACCGTCTCGGCCTTCGGTCTCCTGCGGCTACGGGGCTTAATCTAGCCCCGGCGACGCCGGGGCCTTTCCGATATCCTACCGCTCCCATTGGCAATTCCCGCCCGAAACGGGTTATACTGAGATAGACGATGAAAAGACTTCTGTTTCCCCGACGGTTTACGTTGGGTTCGATATGCATCGGAATAACCGCCGTTTGGATGAGCCTGGATTTTATCCTCTCGTCCTTCTTGGGGAAATCCCATATCTTTCCCCCGTCGATTCCGGTAATCATCGCGATAGGCTGGCTTGGCGTAATCCTTCTCGCCTCCGGCTTCATGGTCGGTAACCGAAAGGCAAAGCGTTTTAGCCTCCTCGTGGACCTGAACCTCGACATAAACCGGGCCATCCTCCTGGAAGAGGACGTGGTCCGCATATACGATACCGTGCTCGACTACGTGTTCAGGATATTTCCCCAGGCAAAATTCGGTTCCGTCCTTACCCTCGGGGAGGACGGGTATCTCACCTTCGCGGCGGCAAAGGGATACCAAGGCGACTACACCCGGAATTTCCGCCTGAAGCTCGAAGACTCCTTTATCTTCCAGGAATCGGGAGGGAATGTGACCGGCGCGCGGCTCATTTCCGACAAGACGCTCTTCCGGCTCCACGTGCGGTTTCACCCGGAAAATTGGGATTTCCGCTCGATCATAAGCGCCCCCCTTTTCGTGAACGGCAGCCTCTTCGGGCTTCTGAACCTCGATTCCGACATACCGAACATATTCAAGGCCACGGACTTGCAGATCGTCGAGCAACTGGCCGCGCAGATCGAGGTATGCCTGTACGCCCGGGGCATGTACCTCGAGCGGATCGAGGAATCCCGGGAGGATGCCCTTACGGGCGTCCCGACCCGGCGGTACTTCGAGGAACTTCTCGCCCGGGAGCTGGAACGCGCGGACCGGTATCCCGCGCGTTTCGTTCTCGCGCTTTTCGACGTCGACGGCTTGAAGCAGGTCAACGATTCCCTCGGCCACAGGGCCGGCGACCGGCTCCTCGCGGTAGTCGCCGAAAACCTTCGAAAGGGAACCCGGTCCACCGACATACTCGGCCGCTTCGGGGGCGACGAATTCGTCGGCCTCTACCATGGGGGCGACGCGGAGTCGCTCGGGCGGCACCTCGCCGCGGACATGGCCAAACTGAGGGATATGCCCATCCATTTCGAGGGCGCTACGTTTAACGCTTCCTATTGTTTCGGCCTCGCGCAATACCCCGACGAGGGTAAGGACCTTGAAGCCCTCACCGACGTGGCCGACCGCCGGCTTTACGAGATGAAAAAAACGATGAAGGGCCGGGCCTGAGGCCCCGTTCGCGGCGCTCCCCGGTTCCGCTCGATCCGGATTTCTCCCCATTGGTATCGTTTCCCCTGACGAAAAAGACCCGCGTTCTCCCGCCGTAAAAACAAAAACCCGCACCCTTCGCGCTGGAAATTTTAGAGCTTTTCGGGTTACAATGGGTCAACACTGGGCGATTGAGTCAAAGGGGATAACACACCGCCAGGCGCATAAGTGCACGCATCCGGGGGTTATTTCATGTCGATCAGAGGGAAGTTGTATACGATCGTGGTTTTCACGACGGCGGTGTTTCTCGCGTTGAGTTTCTTCAATTACGATACCCTTCAAAAGATAAAGATCGGCGGCGCGGAATACCAGAAAATAATCCTCGGAAAGGATCTCGTGGCGGACATCCTCCCTCCCCCGAATTACATCATCGAGTCCTACCTCATGTGCTATGAGCTGCTGGAAGACATGCACGACGACGCGGCGGTCGCGGCCACGGTCGGATATATCAAGGATACCCTGTTTGCGGATTACGTGACCCGGAAGAATTTCTGGCTTCAGGACGAAATTTTCGTGGGCGACGATTCCCGGCTCCAGGGCGCCTTCCTGAACGGAAGCCACGTTATCGCCGGAAGGTTTTTCGACGTGCTGAACAACGCGTATATCCCGGCGATACTGGCCAAGAACGAGGCGGAAGCGCGGGAAATATTCAGCGACCAGCTCAGGCCCATGTATCAGGATCACCGCAAATACATCGACCAGGTAGTGTCCCTGGCCAACGACAAGAACGCCGCCATCGAGGCGGAAACGGGCAGGCTCCTCTCCCAACGGTCGCTTCTCTACGTGGTATCCTCGGCCCTCTTCATCGTCGCGGTGGCGTTCTTCCTCGTTCTCGTGGGAAACAGCGTCGCCGCGTCGCTCAACCGGAACATCCGCATCCTGCGCGACATATCCGGCGGCGAAGGCGACCTGACCCAGCGCATCGACAACGCGAGACGCGACGAAACGGGCGAAATGGCGAAATACTTCAACCTGACCCTGGATAAGATCCGGGAGATGGTGAGCCTCGCGAAAAAGGAAACCCGAAACCTCAGGGAAGTCGGGGGGACCCTCTCGGAGAACATGGGGGAAACCTCCGCGGCGATCAACCAGATCGGAGCCAACATCGAAAGCATCAGCAAGCTGACGATAAACCAGGCCGCGAGCGTCACCGAGACCGGGGCTACCATGGAGCAGATGCGGAACGGCATCGCGACCCTGGACCGCCTCATCGAGGAACAGGCCTCCAACGTGGCCCAGTCGACCTCGGCGGTGGAGCAGATGGCCGCGAGCATCGACAGCGTGACCGGATCGATAGTCGAGACCGGCGAGCGCATGAAGGAGCTTACCGGCGCCTCGGAGCGGGGGCGGGAGGAGCTGGGTCAGGCCACCGAGGAAATCCGCCAGATCGCCCGGCAGTCCGAGAACCTCCTCGAGATAAGCGGGGTCATCCAGGGCATCTCCAGCCAGATCAACCTGCTTGCCATGAACGCCGCGATCGAGGCCGCCCACGCCGGCGACTCGGGCCGCGGCTTCGCCGTGGTCGCCGACGAGGTGCTGAAACTGGCCGAATCCTCGGACGAGCAGTCCCTCATGGTAGCGGGATCCCTCGAGAAGGTGCGGGAGTCCATCGCGAGGATCGGCGCGTCGAACGAGTCCCTGGACGAGCAGTTTACCCGGATCTCCGGGCTTATCGAAATGGTCGCCCAGCGGGAGTCGTCCATCAAGCAGGCGATGGAGGAGCAAGCCGAGGGAAACAAGCAGGTACTGGAGGCGATCCGGAACCTCCTGGACATTACCCAAAAAGTGAAATCGAGCTCGGCGGAAATGCTCGCGGGGAGCGGCCAGGTGATCGCGGAGACAGCGAACCTCAACGCCATGACCCAGGAGATCAACGAGGGAATGCGGGAGATGTCCGGCGGGTCCCGGCAAATCCTGGAAGTGGTGGCCAAGGTGAACGAGTTGGGCGAACGCAACCGCCAGTATATTATGGACCTCGTCGCCGAGATGGAAAAGTTCCGCACGGAATGAGGGTTCCTCGGGGTATTTGAATTCGGTCCCGCTCGCCGGCGAGCGGGTGGGGGTATCGTGAAATCCTTGGACTGTATCGCCGCCAAGCGGCTTGTCATGACGCTTTCGGGGGTGTTCGCCTGTTCGTTCAGCGTGGGCCTCTTCAATTTGTCGGCCTTCGGGGTCGACCCTTTCCAATGCTTCGCCCAGGGTACCCACGGACTGGTGTCGTCCCGGGTGGGATACGGCCCGTATTATTTGGGTTTGAGTCTCCTCATGCTGGCGGGAATCTGGCTTTGGGACCGCCGTTTCGTCGGCCTCGCGACATTCATCAACATGTTCCTTACCGGCTATATCGTCGACTGGTCCTTCCGGTTCCTGTCGTGGCTCCTCCCTTCGCCGTCCCTTTACCAGAGAATACCGATGCTCCTCGCGGCGGTAGTCGTCATGTGTTTCGGCTCGGCCCTCTATTACACCGCGAACCTCGGCGTGTCGGTTTACGACGCGGTATCCCTGATCCTGGCCAAAAGGGGGATTCGCGTCGGCGGAAGGACGGTTCCGTTCAAATGGATACGGGTTTTCAACGACCTCGTCTGCGTTACCCTGGGAACCCTGACGGGGAAACTGCCGGGCGCGGGGACCCTCGTCACCGCCTTTTTCATGGGACCCCTGATTACCTTCTTCAACCGGACATTCGCGGAGCCCTTCCTGCAGGGGCGGGCCGATTCTCCGACGGGCGAAATGCCGCCGGCGCCCTGAACCGCGATTTCCCGTCCCCCGGTATAATCTCGGGAGTTTCGCTCGCGTGACACAAACGCTGCTCGCCTTCGCCATCCTCGCGCTTGTCGCCGCGTTGTTCTCCGTATCCTGCGCGTCCGCCGCGGCCCGACGATCGCCCGCACGGTTTCCCGGGCGCGATAATTCTCAGCGGAAACGCCCCTCGAACCGGGCGTCGGCAATGCGCGCTTTTTTTCCGGTTTGACAGCCCTAAATTCTTACCCTACAATTATTTCATACCCATATTTCATACCCAAAAAAGTGGAGGATCAGATGGCCGTTCGACTGAAGGTTGGTGGAAAGCTCATACTTTATATTTCGGTGATCCTGTTCATCGTTTTATTGACGGTGACCGGGGTTTCCGTTACGCGATCATTGAAGCTCTCGACCGCGCTGGCGGAAGATATCGCCTACGAGGCCGTGGGTGATTACGGAAATCAGCTGAAAGCCGTTGTCGCGCCGGCGACGGTAGAAACCAGCGACATGGCCCTTCTCCTGTCGGGAACCCGTTCCGGCAAGGTGGGAATAGACATTACGCGGGCGGGCTACGATTCTTTCCTCAAGCTTTTCATCGAGACCCATCCCCGCGTTATGTCCATTCTCGTGTTATTCGAGCCCAACGCTTTCGACGGCAAGGATTCGGCGTTCCGGGGAACATCGTTGGACCCGAACGGCCGCTATGTATCCTATTGGACGCGGGACGGGAACGGGAAGGGCGTATCGACGCTGCCGAGCGATTATCGGGACGGGACCGAAAATTTCTATTCCCTCTCCAAAAGGTCGAAGAAGGCCATGTATACGCCGCTCCACACCGTGCAAGCGAACGGGAAGGACGTAACCGCCTGTACCCTCACGTCTCCCATCCTTGACGCTCAGGGTAATTTCATGGGCCTGGTCGGTTTCGACATAAACCTGCAAACCTTCGTCCAATTCGTCGCGGCCATGAAGGTTCAGGGCTTCGATAAGGCGTATGTCGCGCTATACTCGCCCAACGGCGAGGTGCTTGCCTATCCCGATACGGCTAAAATCGGAAAGAACGTCGGGGATGTCTTCGATGCCGATCGCGTCGCGAAATTCAAGTCCGGCAAGCCTTATCTGACCCGGGAAACGGGCGCCCTTAACGTCGGCGCGGTGCTTACTTCCGGTTTCCCCCTGGAGATCATTACCGGCGACGCCCCCTGGTACGTCGAGGTGAGCCTGCCCCTTTCGGAATTGAACGCGGCCTCGAGCCAATTGGCCATGCTGCTGACCCTCGTGGGTATCGCCTCGCTCCTGGTCTCGATCCTCGTGGTATTCCTCGTGGCGCGCTCGGTAACGGCCCCGATCGCGGTGGCGGTGGGAATCGCCGAAACGATCGCGGAAGGGGACCTCCGGGTCGATATCCCCGCGAAGCATTTGCGGCGCCACGACGAGATCGGCGTGCTCGCCAAAGCCCTGCAGAACATGATCGCGCGTCTCCGCGCAACCATCAGCGGCGTGGGCACCGCTTCCGGGCAGGTCTCGGACGGCAGCAAGGAACTCTCGAAGAACGCCCAGATGATTTCCCAAGGCGCGAGCGAGCAGGCGTCGGCGGTCGAGCAAATATCCGCCTCCATGGAACAGCTGGTTTCCAATATCCGGCAAAACGCCGAGAACGCCCAGCAAACCGAGCGAATCGCGCGGCAGTCCGCGGCGGCCGCCGAAGAGGGCGGAAACTCGGTACTGGAAACCGTTGTCGCCATGAAGCAGATCGCGTCGAAGATCGGCATAATTTCCGAAATCGCGCGGTCGACGAACCTCCTTTCGCTCAACGCCTCGATCGAGGCCGCCCGGGCGGGCGAGTACGGGAAGGGCTTCGCGGTCGTCGCCGGCGAGGTGGGTAAGCTCGCGGAACGGAGCCAAAAGGAGGCGAAGGAAATCAGCGCCCTATCGCTGGAAAGCGTGACCATCGCCGAGAAGGCGGGCGCGGTAATAACTTCCATGGTACCGGAGATCCGGAAGACCGCCGACCTGGTGCAGGAAATAAGTTCCGCCACCCACGAGCAGGATATCGGAACCGGACAGATTTCCACTTCCATCCTCCAGCTCGACCAGGTTATCCAGCAAAACGCCTCTTCCGCGGAGGAAGCCGCGTCCATGTCCGAGGAGCTTTCCGCCCAATCGGACAATCTCATCAACACGATTTCGTACTTCAGCCTCGATGCCCTTACGGACGGCGCTGATGAAGGCGAACCCGCCAGGCTTCCCGGCGCGGAAGTCTGAGTAAACGAGCGATTGGAAGGGCCGCCGGGCATGGGCCGGGCGGCCTTTCTTGTTTTCGCGGGGGTTACGGATTACAATGAGCAGATGAAGCCCACGCAAACGGGGTCCCTTTCCCGAAAGGCCGCGCTCGCCCTCGCGGCGGCGACGGTTCTCGGCGCCGCCGCCTGGGCGGGACGGCTCTATCTCGCGGTTCCCCTCCCGGATTCCGCCATGGATTTCTCGTATCCCTATTCGGTCATAGTCGCGCCCGACGGATCCGCCGTCGTCTCCGACCTGGGCGAGCGGCGCCTTGTCGGCCTTGACGCCGAAGGCCGGCTCAGGTTCGCGGTTAGGGGCGAGAGGCGACGCGGCGGCTTTTACAGCGGCCGGCTTTTGGGTTACGACGCGGCGGGAAACTTTTACCTCGACGATACGGTTTACGACCTGGCGACCAACAACACGGCCGCCCGTCGCATTGTCCGGTTTTCGCCTTCCGGGACCTTTCGGGGCGTCGTGGGCGAATACCGCTTCGAGGGGGACGCCATGTCTGATTGGATGTCCCACCCCATGTTCGGCCAGGTAAGGGACGGAAACGCCTATTGGTTCAAGAATGACGGGGAAGGCCTGGCGCATCTGCTGGTCATGGGGCTTGAAGGCGTCGTCGAAGGGCAAGACACCCCTATACGTGGCGCGGACCTCGCCTCGACGGTGTCCGCGGCGGTCACCGGCCCGGGGGAAGCCTTCTTCCTCATGTCCGACGGGCGCATCGACCGATGGGCGAAGGACGGCGGCTACGGTTCCTGGTTACCTCCCGGCGAGGGCGGTACGGGAATCCGCTTCCCGACCAAGCTCGCGGCCGCCGAAGACGCCCTGTTCGCGGTGGACTCGAAATCCCGAATCCTCCGCATTCCCTTCGCGGCCGCCGACCGCGCGCCGGGGCCGGTCGCGGCCTATTTCGACGGGTCCGCCCGGCTCGATCCGGTCATGTTCCAAACCCTCGGCGTCGGCACGGACGGTTCGGTGGCGCTCTGCGACGAAAGGGAAGGCGCCATTCTGCTCCTGAAGGGGGGCTCCATAATCCGGAGGATCGAACGGGCGGAATTCGGTTTTTCCTTCCGCGTCCTCCACTCCCTGGTTTGGCTGTGCGCGTTTCTCGCCTCCTTCTTTGCCCTGGCGGCGACCGTGCTGTTTTACGCCGGGCTCCTGGGACGGCGTTCCCCCCTGGTGGTCAAACAGCTTTTCATCATGCTGCCCATAATCACGGCAATGGTCGCGGCCGTGGCCCTCTACGTGTACGGTTCCCTGTCCGGCTCCCTGGGCGGGCAGGTTCGGGACCGCCTGCTGCACCTGGCGCATATGGGAGCGGGCAGGGTACCGGCCGAGCGCCTGGAGGCGATCCCGTTCGGCGAGGTCGGCTTCCGGGAGCTTCTGGATTCGCCGGATTACGCCGCCGTCGTCTCGGTCCTGGACGAGCTCGTAAACCTGAACGAGGACAGCTGGGACTCCACGATCTTTCCATACGTTTACGCCCGTTTCGGAACGACCTGGTGGATCTTGGGATCCTTCGAGTACGTCGAGCCCTATCCGTACGCCAAGAAGGAATTCGAGGAAGTCCTTCGCACCGGCGAGTCCCGTTATTTCCGCTACTCCGACGTGTACGGCGCGTGGCTCTCGGCCCTGGCTCCGGTAAAGGACGGGACGGGGAGGCCGGTGGCCATCCTCGAGGCGAGCATGAGCGCCGATATCCTGGACGAGGTCGCCCGCGGGTTCATGGGGCGCGCGGCCCTGGGCGGGGGCGGCATTTTGGCGGTTTTCCTGGCGATGCTGGGCGCCTTTACCTACTATCTCCTGAACTCGGTGAAAAAACTCCAGAAAGGGGTCGAAAAGGTTTCCACCGGCGACTACGAAATCCATGTGGCCATTACCTCGAAGGACGAACTGGAAGACCTGGGGAATGCCTTCAACGGAATGTCCGCGGAGATAAAGAATTCCGTAATGCGCCTTGCCGCCTTCGGCGCGGCCAACGCCCGCTTCGTTCCCCGGGGTTTCATCGAGCGGCTCGGGCGGAAAAATATCACCGAAGTCCGGCTTGGCGACCAGGTACTGACGGAAATGACGGTCCTGTTTTCCGACATCCGCGAATTCACCGCCGTATCCGAGCGCATGGGCCCCGTCGACACCATATCCATGCTCAACGAATACCTTTCGCGAATCGGCCCGGTGGTGCGCGAGCACGGGGGCTTTATCGACAAATACATCGGCGACGCGATAATGGCCCTGTTCCCCGAGGGAAGCGCCGGGGCGGTCGCCGCGATCCTCGAAATGATGGACGCCCTGGACCAGTACCGGCAGGTCCTGTCCGGGCGGGGGAAGGAAGTGATCGACGCGGGATTCGCGATCCATACGGGACCGGTCATGCTGGGCATAATCGGCGAAGAGGAGCGCTACGACGGCACGGTAATTTCCGACACCGTGAACCTCGCGTCCCGCCTCGAGAGCCTTACCAAGTACTACGGCGTCCGGGCCCTCTTGAGCGACTCCTCCGTCCGGGGCCTGAACGGGAAGGAACTGCCGGTACGCTTTCTGGACGAGGTCCGGGTCAAGGGGAAGTCCCGATCGGTCCGGCTTTACGAACTCGTCTCCCGGAACGATCCCCTGCGGGCCGGAAAGCTCGGCTCGGCGACGCGCTACGGGGAAGCCTTTGCCGCCTACGCCCGGGGCGACTTCGACGCGGCGGCGAAGGGCTTTTCCGGGATTCTCGAGGACGTGCCCGGGGACCCGGCGACGCGCCTCTTACTCGATCGCTCCCTCCGGTACGTGAAGGAAGGGGCTCCCGCCGAATGGACCGGAGTGACGGTCTTCCACGAGAAATGAGCGCGTTCCCCTTTGCGGGAGGGCGACAGGACGGTCGTCCTCCTCGCGATTTTCGTTTTCTTTTCCTACTAAAACGCTTATATTTGAACCTGACATACCTTCCGAGGTAGATTCGGCGCGCCGGATCGAACGCCGGGCGCAAAGGGGAAAAAAGTATGAAAAGAATGTTCGTCGCGGCGGTACTCGTCAATTTGGCCGTATTCGCGTCCTTCGCCCAAATCCTTCCCGCCGGCGCCATGGCGCCCAAAGCGGACGGCGTACTCTCGCCATCCGAGTATCCTGCCGTCAAAACCGGCGCGGGCATGAGCCTGGGAGTCGCCCTTTCCAATGACGAAAAGACGCTCTATCTGGCGGTGCAGGCCCCGACCGCGGGCTGGGTCGCCCTTGGCGTGGGATCCCTCCGCATGGACGGCGCGTTTATGGTACTCGCCTTCGACGCCAACGGCGCGCAGACCGTCAGCGAGCAAACCGGGAAAGGTCACGGCCATTCGCCCAATGCGACCAAAAAGCTCATTTCCGCCGCGGTCAAGGAAGCGAACGGCATGACAACCCTCGAAATCGCCTTACCCTCGGCGGGATATACGGCGGGAGACGCGGTTAAGCTTATTTTTGCCTATGGCGGCGCGGATAATCTGAACTCCATGCATCGCGGGTTCTCCTCCGCGGAAGTGCCTTTTTGAGGTAAAAGGATTTGTGCGGGAAAATACTACCGTTCCAGGAAACTTCGAAGGGAGTCCATAAATCGAAGAAATTTCGAAATAGTGGAAATCTCCAAAAAGTGGAATATAATTCAAGGTAACAACAATCGTTGAAATACCACGAAAGACCTGTATTGGAGGGCCTTGGAACTGCAAAAAATGTTAGCCAGGTGAAACAAGGGGTAAGCCACCGGTTTTGCCTGAGGGGGTTACCATGAAAACGAACTTTTCAGGAATGATCTTGGCAATTTCGGCGACGCTCCTCGTGATGGGGTGTCAGAGCCCGGTCGATTCACCTTCGGATCCTACCGGCGGGGATACGGTTATATCCGTCCTCGCGATACCGGGAATTAACTTGCCCGTCCGAGGCGAAACCCCCGTAACCAGCGTAACCTCCACCCAATACACCGGGACCGTTAGTTGGACCCCGACCATAAGCTCGACCTTCGGCGGTCCCACGGTCTACACAGCCACCATTACCCTCACCCCGGCAAGCGGTTTCACCCTGACCGGGGTAGCCGCCAACGGCTTTACGGTTTCCGGCGCGTCGTCGGTATCCAATGACGCCGACTCCGGTACCGTCACGGCGGTGTTTCCCACTACGCTTTCCTTTACCCTCAATATGGTTCAGGTTCCCGCGGGGTCGTTCCAGCGGGACGGAACGGCGACCAACGTCAGCACGGTAAGCG
Organism: Spirochaetales bacterium; assembly: GCA_003245785.1. Lineage (GTDB taxonomy): Bacteria > Spirochaetota > Spirochaetia > Treponematales > Treponemataceae > Teretinema. The sequence goes on from QKCE01000021.1 coordinate 14,450, forward strand.
CATTTTACTTGGCTGACAAGGAAATTACGCGCGGCCAATACCAGGAACTGATGGGTTCGTTAAATGATCCGAGCGATACGACCATCTCAAGCGGGATCACGTACCCGGTACAAAACGTCAATTGGTACCAGGCAATCGCCTTTTGCAACAAGCTGAGCCTCGCCGAAGGTCTCGACCCGGTATATACCGTCAGCGGCGTGGACTTCGCCTCCCTTACGTACGGGGCGATTCCCGCGGACGGTAGCGCGAGTAATCTCGCCGTCTGGAACGCCGTTACCGCTACCTGGACCAACAACGGGTACCGGTTGCCGACGGACATGGAGTGGATGTGGGCAGCCATGGGCGCGCCCCCGGACGGACAAAACGGCGGCACGAACGCTACCGGTTACCTCCTGGCCTTTTCCGGCAGCACGGGCAGCAATTCCGCGGCGGATTACGCGTGGTATGGCAAAACCGTTACCCATTCCGTTGATTCGGGAGACGTTGCCGCCAATGGCGCGGGAATTCTCGACATGAGCGGAAACGTCTGGGAATGGTGTTGGGACTGGAACGGCTCCTCCATCGCGTATCCTGACGGCTCCCTGCCCGACTACAGGGGCAAGGACCCCACGGATTACCGAGTCGTCCGCGGCGGCGGTTATGACAGTGCGGAAGCCGACTTGGCTTTGTCCTCCGGGGTCACTTCCGCGCCGTACTACCTCGATACCTTCCTCGGCTTCCGCGTCGCCCGCTATTGATCCCCGCCCTTCCGTAACGCCGCCCAGCCGCGTCGGTGCAGCCAAAGCGCCGCCGCGAGCATGGCGAGGCTTACCGCCAGGAGAATAGGCGGGTCGAGGAGCGCCCCCGAAACGAGGCCCGCGATCAGGAAACAGAGGTGAAAGACCAGGGGCACGACCAGGGCCGGCAGGGGGATGGCTCCCGGCAGGTGCGCGGGCTTGAGGAACAGCACCAAGGCGAGCGCCGCGAGGATGAAACCCGGCACCACGTAAGGTACCCAGGAAAGGGGAACCGCTACCGTGATGAATAAATTGGTGGCGAGCACTCCCGCCGTCCCGATCGCGACCGAAAGGAGGGGCGTCAAGGCCCGTAGCGCCCGGGACCGGCGCGCCGAGAAGAATCTCCAGGCCGCGGAGAAGAAAAAGACCACCCAGAACCACGCCCAGAAATTCCCCCAGCGAACGCCGAAGTATTCCGAGTCCAGGGGGATGCCCCAGTCCCACATGCCGAGGCGGATCGCCACGGCGTCCATGGCGAGATCGATGTTGAGGGCCAAAAGGGCGTCCAGGACCGGGCGAAAGGCCGGGGGCATCCTCACGGAGTCGGTAAACAGGGAAACCGAGTAAATGATTACCCCCCAGCCGAGCCCGATCGCCACGGGCACTTCCCCGGCGAGCATCATGGCGAACCGCCCGTAGGAGTAGGCGTGCAATTGGTGAATCGTCGCCCATTCCAGAAGCAGGCCGAAGGCTACCCCCGAAACGATCTTGAGGACTTGCATCGCCCCCCGTTTCAGGGCGTCGGCGACGCAAAAACCGGTAAGGGCGAGCGTGGCGATCTCGAAGGCTAGAAAATAACCGTTCATGTTTTTTATTCCCCCTCAGGCGCCCCACCGGGCGACGTTTGAACTCCCGTACTCGCGACGGGAGGCAGTTTCTTCGGTTTCGAGAAAATGAAACCCTGGATTACGGAGCATCCCAGGGCTTTCAGGGCGTCCAATTGCTCATGGCGCTCCACTCCCTCGGCGACTATTTCCAGATCGAAGTCCGCGGCGATATCCACCACGGCCTTGACTATCGCCCTGGCGGTTTTCTCGGTAAGAATCTTGTCGACGAAGGATTTGTCGATCTTTATGACGTCGATGGGCAACAGGGCGAGGTAATTCAGGGAGGAATATCCCGTGCCGAAATCGTCCAGGGAGAACTTGAATCCCAGCTCCTTTACCGAACGGATGATATCGATCAGGTCGTCGAAGTTCGACATCAGGACCGTTTCGGTAATCTCCAGCTCGATCCGGCTCGGGTCTATCCCGTGTTTCCCGACCAGGGCAACCAAATCGTCGTAAAAGCCTGCGTCCGCCATTTGCTTGGGCGAGATGTTGATCGATACGCCGATATCCCCGTAAATTTCCCGAATCCGGCCGATCTGGGAAAAAACCCCTTCCAGGATCAAGTACCCGAAATCATGGATATGGTCCGTCGCCTCGATCGTGCCGATGAACTTGAGGGGGGGAATATAGCCCCCGGGATGCCAAAGGCGGGCCAGGGCCTCGACGCCGACGATCCTGTTTTCCAGTACGTCGTATTTTTCCTGATAGTGGATTTCGTAACCCTTTTTCGCGATCGCCTCGATCGCGTATTCTTCCCTTGTTTCCTTCTCCAGAAGCGCGAGCTTCTCCCCGCCGTCGACGAAGGTGGAAATATCGCCGGCGGCTTTCATGCGGGAGAGATAGGTGTCCGCCAGTTTGTAATATTCCTCGAAGGTTTTAGCCTCCCCCTGGAGGGGCATACACGCGGCGTAAAAATCGAGGGGTACCGTCAGGTCGAGCGCCCGATTGAGAGAGTCCTTGAATTTCCCCGTTTCACGCCCGAATTCAACGCGACCCAACGCGCGAGCGAAATATACCACGAACCGGTTCGCGCCGAGATACGCCGCGAAGCCGAGGCCGGTAAGCGATTGGGTTAAGAGCCCGGCGAATGAGGCGATAATCGCGTCTCCCCGCTTGAACCCGTACAGGGAATTGATTTTCTGAAGCTGTTTGATGTCCAAAAAAAGGAGGGTTCCCGTGCCCGTTTCGAGTAGCCGGTCGGAAAGCAGGGAAGAGAAACGCTCCCGGTTGTAAAGCCCGGTAAAGCGGTCGAAATAGGCGAGCGTTTCGATCTCGCGGTTTTTGTTTTGCAAGACGGCGTTCGTTTCCCGTTCCTTCGCGACCTGGATTTCCAGCAGGTCCAGCTTGTGGAAAAGGAACGCGTATACCGCCCTGGCCAATTGGGCGGTAATGAACACGAGGGCCAGATAGATGTCGATGCTGTACACGTTTACGGTCAGGACGCCGGCGTCGCCGTACGATCGGATGATCAAGCCCGATATGATAACCAGGGTGGTAATGCCGATGAACAGGACCTGATAAAGTCGGCTGAGCAGGAAGATGATCATGATCACGTTCATGAAAACCAATAAAAGGCCCGAAGTCTCATATTTCGTGAAGAGCAGAAGAAAGGACCCGTACAGGGCGAGAAAGGACGTGACGGCGACGACTTTTACCGAGGGGGGCAGGCGTTTCCTGAAAACGAACAGGAGGGCGAGCAGCGCTATCGTCGCGATATTGAAGAAGAGGGGAATCGGGTCCGGATTACCCCCGAAGAGGGTGGTGATGACGGCGAGCAGCGCGACCAGGGCGCCAAAGGGCAGGGTCTTGTCTATATATCCGTTCAGGTGGGCAAAAAGGGCTACGCGGTAGCGTTCGAGCTTGGTATCGGGTCTTTCCATGGGGTAACGTTTCCACTAGTTAGTATAGCCGCAATCAGGAGGAATTCAAATTGCCCTGGACCGGCTCCGGCGGGTTCCCGCGTTTTGACAGCCGCGGGCGCTTCCGTTACCATTTAGAAAAGCGGGGGGAACGGTATGAAAGTATTGGTTGTCGACGATTCCAGGGCCGCTCGGATGCTCGTGAGGTCCATATTGCGCGAATACGATCCCTCGGCGGAAGTATTGGAAGTCGAGAACGGGGCACAGGCCCTCGAGACCTACCGAAGCGCCTCCCCCGACCTGGTAATCCTCGACATCACCATGCCCGTCATGGACGGCTTCGAAGCCCTGGCCAGGATAAGGGAAGCGGACCCGGACGCGAAGGTCGTGGTCCTCACCGCGGATATCCAGGCCCAGGCGGTAAAGCGGTGCGAGGACCTTGGCGCCCTGAAGGTCCTGAAAAAGCTTCCGAAGAAGGAAACGGTATTCGAATTGCTCGACTCTCTCGGCTTCAAGGAGTAATAATGCCCAAACCCTCGGAAATGCAGTTTTCCGATATTGAGCTCGACGCCCTCCAGGAGACGATGAATATCGCCTTCGGTTCCGCCGCGGCGGACCTGGCGGAGGTGATGGATATTTTCGTCGAGCTGAGCATACCGAAAGTCGCCACCATTCACAGCGGCGAGGTGATCGGCCACATTCGCCGGGAAGTCCCGGATTTTTACGACTGCAATATCGTGGAACAGCAATACCGGGGCGATTTCTCCGGTTCCGCCTTCCTGGTCTTTCCCTACGGGATCGAAAAACGGCTGGTAGCCTATTTCCATAAAGCCGAGGGCGGCTCGTACGTCGCCGGGGACGCGGCGGCCCTGGACCGCGAGGTGCTCATGGAGATGGGCAATATCCTCATCGGGGCGTGCATCGGGAAGATCTTCGAGCTTTTGGAAAGCGAGGCGGCCTACCTGCCGCCCCACTGCACGCTGGGAAAGCATTTCGAGGCCCATTTCGACGCCCGGGACGGCGGGGCCGACGACCTGGCGATCATGATGACGACGAACTTCAGCTTCGAGGGACAGAGCATATCCGGGGAGATTTTCCTGATAAACAGCCAAGAGTCCGTGCCCTACCTGAAAAAGGCCCTGGGCAAGATCTTCGGGTTGTGACGCCATGTACGGCCAGATTCTCGACGCCATCAATATCGGGATACTCGTCATGGATACGGGCTATACGGTCACCGACTGGAACCGGTGGATGGAAATACACGGGGAGAAAAAACGGGAGGAAATCGTGGGCCGCGGGCTCTTCGAGCTTTTTCCCCACCTGAATACCCCCAATTTCGTCAGGAGCTGCAAGTCCGTCGTCAGCTTCGGCAATTACGTATACTTTTCCCAAAAGCTTCACAACTACCTTTTCCCCTTCAAGCCCACGGGATTCAACGCCGCGTCCTTCGAGTTCATGCAGCAAAGCTGTTCCATGGCGCCGGTAAAAGACGGGGAAGGAAAGGTGAGCCATATCGCGATCATGGTGCAGAACGTGACGGACCAGGTGTATCTCGAGCGCTCGCTCCGAACGATGTCCCAGCTGGACGGCCTGACCGAGGTCTCGAACCGGCGGTTCCTGGATACGCGGCTCGAGGAGGAGTTCAACCGGTTCAAGCGGTCGGGAAGGGGTTTTTCCCTCGCCATGCTGGACATCGACAACTTCAAGTACGTGAACGACACCTTCGGCCACAATTTCGGGGACCAGGTACTGAAAACCCTGAGCCGAACCTGCGGCGCCGTCATGCGCTCCAGCGATATTCTCGCCCGGTTCGGCGGCGAGGAATTTTGCCTGGTGCTCCCGGACACCGATTTGGAGGGGGCGACGACCATTTGCGAAAGGATCCGGCAGGCCGTCGAATCGATGAAGGTGACGTACAACGACGAGGCGGACGTGCCGATTACCGTGAGCGTAGGGGTGGCCAGGACCGAACCGACCCTGGAGTCCCACGAGCGGCTCATAAAGAACGCCGACGTCGCCCTGTACGAGTCGAAGGCGAAGGGCAAGAACCGCGTCACCGCGTACGCGGGAGACTGAAGACGGGCCGCGCGAAACGTCGAACCGGGCGGTTACGCGCCCCGGCTTCTTTCCGGTGCCTTACCCGCCATGGGCCGCTTCCCCCCGAATACGTGGATCGCGAGTCCCGCCAGGATCAGTACCGAGGCCAGGGCGTTGCCCGCCGTGAAGGTCTCCCCCAAAACGAGGGTTCCCGCCGCCACGCCGAAGACCGGCACCAGAAGCGAGAAGGGGGCTATGCGTTTGGCCCCGTGTCTCATTATGAGCTGGTTCCAGAGGCCGTATCCGAAGAGGGTGGAAAGAAGCACAAGATAGGCGAGGGCGCCGATGGAAAGGGGTTCCAGGTTCGAGAGGGCCGGGAGGATTTCGTCCCGCTCGAGCAGGAACGAAAGGCCGAACAGGGGAAGGGGCGAGTACAGGCTGGACCATACCACCAGGGAAAGCCCGCCGGTTTTACCCAGTCCCTGGGCAGCGATATTGGCCCCCGCCCAGAAGAAGGCCGCCAAAACGACCATGACCAGGGGCCAGAGCAGGAATCCCCCCGGGCCGCCCCGCGTTCCGGCCGTCCCGCCCGGGCCTCCGGACCCCGTCACCGCGGGGAGGGCGATGAGGACAAGCCCCAGGGCTGCCGTCGCCATGCCGATTACGCTGTTCGCGCGGACCGTCTCCTTCAGGATTACCGCCGCCAGAAGGGCGGTGAAGAAGGCCTGAAACTGGAGTATCACGGAACTCAGGCCGGCCGGCGCCCCGAGCTTTATGGCGGTGAACAGAAAGCCGAATTCGCCCAGGCCGAGAAGGAGTCCGTAAAGCGCGAGCCTCCATTGAGGAGCCGGCGGCTTTCTCACGAAAAAAACCGCGGGCAACGCGCTCAAGGCGAACCGGCAGGCCGCGAGGAAGAGGGGCGGCACGCCGGAAACCCCTATCTTTATGACGATAAAGTTGAAGCCCCAAATGGCGGTCACCAAGGCGATCAGTACGAGGGTTCGCCCCGGGAGGGCGCTTTGTCCGGTTTTTTCCATGGGTGATCGTAGCATTTCGCCCGCGCGCGGGCAAGCTCATCGCGCGCCGGCGCTCACGCCTCCCTGAGCCGCTCGATGGTCAGGGGGGCGCTTCCCTCGAAATGGTTGTTCACGTACACCTGGACGAGCCTGCTTCCCCTCGCCAGTTCCGCGATCGCGCCCGCGATCTCCGGCAGGTCTCCCTTGGGCTCGACGATCCGGTTCCACTCTCCCTTGGTCTCATCCTCTATGGCCTTACGGTCGCCCCCGAGGAGCCTCACCGCGCATCGCTCCCCGATGA
>QKCE01000056.1 GCA_003245785.1 Spirochaetales bacterium
GGGAATCTCACGGCGAGCCCCGCGGAGATAGAGGAATCCGGGAGGATGCTTCCCATCGGGTTTTGGAAGGGCTCGGGCCTTTCGCTTCTCATGGACCTCTTCGTCACGATCCTCGCGGACGGCCGGTCCACCCGGGAAATCGAGGAGCTGGGAGGGGGCGAGCGCGAGTTCGGCATCTCCCAAACCTTCATCTGCTTCAACCCCGCCTTTTTCGGCTCGAAGGGGCGGCAAGGGGACGTGATCGAAAGGACGCTGGAGTACGTAAAAGGCGCGGCCCTCGCGGAGGGCTTCAAGGCGGTCAACTACCCCGGGGAGCGGAGCGCCGCCTCGCGAAAGGCGAACTTCATGAACGGGGTGGAGGTGTCGGAACCCCTCTGGCGCCAAATAGAGGCGCTGTAGGAAACGGCCGGGGCTCCGCGTCCGGGCGTCGACCCCGAATCGCGCGGGCCCGCGGCTCACCGGGTCGGCGTCCCATTATCCCCCGCGTCGGCTTCCGGCGCCGAAAGCACGATCTTCTCCCCGTCGCGGCTCACGAGGAGCTTGTGGCATCCCCGTTCCTTCAGCCCTTCCGCCATCTCCTTGGGAAGCTGGAGGCGGCCGTACTTGTCGAGCACTACCATCTCGACGTGGGATTCCCCGCCGTCCGCGAAGGCGTTCCCCGGGGCATTCAGCTCTTTTTCGTAGAAATTCTTCCGGATGAACTCGCTGCTCACCAAGCCGTCGCGGATGGAGACGATGCGGTCGACCTTTCGCGAAAGGCCCATGTCGTGGGTCACTATGACGACGGTCACCTGGTAGGTTTCGTTGACCTCCTTGAAAAGGTCCAGGATCCGGTCGCCGGTCGCCGAGTCCACGGCCCCGGTCGGCTCGTCGGCCAGGAGAATTTTCGGCCGGTTCGCCAGGGCGATCCCGATGGCAACCCGCTGCTGCTCGCCGCCGGAAAGCTGGGTAAGGCGGTGGTGCCTCCGTCCGTGGAGCCCCACCCCGCGCAGAAGCTCCTCCGCCCAGGCGAGGTTCTCCTTCCGGTTCTTGCCCGCCATGGGTAGGAGGATATTGTCCAGGGCGCTGAGGTAGGGAATGAGGTTGCGGGACTGGTTTTGCCAGACAAAGCCGACGGTCCGCTTCCGGTATTCGTCGAGCTCCCGCTCGCCGAACTTGAATAGCTCCTTCCCGTCGATCACCAGCTTCCCGGCGGAGGGCCTGTCCAGGCCGCCGAGCATGTTGAGGAGCGTGCTCTTCCCGCTCCCGCTGTTCCCGATGATCGCCATCATCTCGCCCTTTTCCACCTTCAGGTCCAGGCCCTGGAGGGCGACCACCTCGGTCTCGGCGGTTTTGTAAATCTTCACCAGGTTCTGGCAGTCAATCATCGCCGTCTCCCTTCGCGAGGCTGCCGTCCCTCAGGGACCAGATTCCGTCGGCGATCTCCATCAGGTTGGGATCGTGGGTGGTCATGAGGACGGTCATGCCCTCGTCCCTCACCAGGTCCCGGAAGAGCCGGACCACCTGAAGCCCCAGGTGGGTGTCCAGGGCGGAGGTCGGCTCGTCGGCGAAGATGATCCTGGGCCTGTTGGAGACCGCCCGGGCGATGGCGACCCGCTGCTGCTCGCCCCCTGAAAGCTCGAAGGGGCGATGGTCCCGCCGCTTGGACATCCCGACCAAATGGAGGCAATGGTCGGCCCACTCCGCCCGTTCCGCGGCGGGAAAGCCGCTGATCCTCAGGGCGAAATCGACGTTCTCGAAGGCCGACATGTGCGAAATGAGCCCGATGGTCTGAAAGACGAAGCCCATGCGGCTTCGGCGGAGGGCGTCGCGCTTCGCCTCGCCGAGGGCGCTTATCTCCTCGCCCATGAAGCGGATGCTCCCCGAGGTGGGCAGGTCCAGGGCTCCCAGAAGGTTTATGAGCGTCGTTTTGCCCGAACCCGAGGGCCCCCGCAAAACGGTCAGCTCCCGCTCCCGGACCGTCAGGCTCACCTCCTTCAGGGCATGGACCGTCTCGCTCCCCGAGGGAAAGCTGCGGCACAGCCGGTCCGCCACGATAATCTCGCCCACGGTCAGTCCTCCCCCAGTTTGAGGGCCGACCCTATCCTGAGCCGGCGCACGTAGTAAAAGAGAACCGACGCGCCCAGGACGAGCATGCCGAATATGATGGCGTAGATTTTAAGGTAATCCGAGCGATAGGCCTGTACCAGGAAGGGGGGAATTTGGCGTTCCGGGGAAAAGACCAGCTGAAGGAAGGGGACGAAGAGATAACTTGCCACGCCCCCGATAAAGACCCCAGCGAACACCGGTATCGCCGACACCATCGCCTGTTCCGCCGTCAAAATGCCCATGAGGGCCCGCCGGGAAAGGCCCACCGCCCGGAGTATCCCGAACTGCAGCGTCCGGCCCTTCATGGAAAGTCCCCAGTAGTTGAGGAAGCCGATAACGCACACCAGGACGATCAGGATAAAGCCCTGGGTCAGGGCCCCGTTGATCCCCTTCAAAAGCGGGTCGTTTTTTTCCTTGATCAACAGCTGCTCGGCGCTGGTCAGCGACAGGAGGGGGAGGCCCTTCGCCTCCAGGCTGTCGTAGACCGTCCGGTCCGAGGCGTGGGGAAGCTTTTTCAGCCATACGGCGTAGGGCTCCTTGGCGAACTTGTTCTGGAGGTAGTCCAGGTTCGCCACCACCAGGTAACGCGGATCGCCCGAGTCGTCGAGGGGGGAGTAGCCGGGCCAGTAGTCCACGATTCCGTACACGACCCCCATGGCGTATTCCTGGTCGCCCAGGGTCAGGGAAATCCAGTCCCCCGGCGAGAGCTTCAGCTGTCGCGCCAGGTTGGAAGAAACCAGGAGGGCGTTTTGGGCGTCCGCCAGGAAGTTCAGGTAATAGTACCAGTGATACTTCAATAGGTCCGTCCGGAACCAGGCGACCCGGCCGAAATCCTCGGGGTCTATGCCCTGCACCAGGATGTCGTTGACGACCGAGCCGTCCCCGCCGGCCCGCCCGTTTTCCGCCATGAAGACCCGGGTCGCGCGCTCCACCCCCTCGAGTTCACGGAAGGGGTAGAACGAAGGCTCCCGGTAATGCACGGACGTCGACGAGGAGCCGACGGTTCCGGAATCGTAGGAGTCCGCGGAGACCGAGCCCGCCTTCGTTTCCTTTTCCCACTCCTCCGTAAGGGCTATATCCGCGCCGGTTTTGTAGCGGACCCGGTCCTCCGCGTTTTTGTTGAGCGTCCTGGCCATATTGGCGTCGAAGACTCCCATGGCGATGGAAAAAAGGAGGAAGAGCATGAGGAACTGCCCGCGCTTTCCCGTCCGGCTTACCTGGAGGAGGGCGTAATAGGCCACGGGCGACCAGTTCTTTTTGCCCAGCCTGAAAACGCCGTTAACCAAGTACGGAAAGAGCCGGATGAAGAGGAGCCCCGCGCCCAGGATGAAGAGCGACGAGGTAAGGAACAGGATGGGGTCCATCCCCATATCCGCCCCGCTCACCCGGGTAAGGTCGACGGCCGCCTTTTGGCCGGCGTAACGGAAATAGCCGTAGAGGGAGAGGAGGAGGAGCGCGAGGTCCAGGAAGGCCCTTTTCCAAAACGGCACGGACTGGTCCCGGGCCTTTTTTTGCTTTACCTCCACGATTCCCTTCCGGGACGCCCCGTAGATCGGCGCCATCATGACGGCCACGATGAGGGCGAGGGCGGCCAGGGCGTACAGGTAGGCCGTGCCGGAGAGGGAGACTTCGAGGGGTGCCCTCCGCACGAACTCGAGGAAGCCGTTGCTGGCCCCCATGAAAAGGCAGATCACGTAGCCCAGGGGAGGTCCCGCCGCGAGGGCCGCCGCCCCCAGGATCAGGACCTGGGCGAGATATATCAGGAAGATGCCGCGGCTGCTTTTCCCCCGGCTCTTCAGGACCGCGATTTCGTTTTCCTCCCCGGCGACGATCAGGTCCGTAATGAGGAGGATATAAAAGAGGAGCAGCACCAGGACCGGTATCTCGATAAGCGACAGGGTGGCGCCCAGCTGCCGGGCCCGCGAGGCGTATTCCCGCAGGATTGACTCCCCGGAAAAATCGATGCGGACCGAGGCGCTGTACTTACGGGCCATCGCCTGGTGCGTGTCCAGGGCCGCGAGGAACCGACCCAAGGCCCGGACGTCCAGCTTGCGGTAGTCGAGGGCGTAATTCCATTCCGAGCTTTGGATCAGGGGAATGCCTCGGTCGAGGACCCGGTTGCGCCAGGCGTCGTAGGCGAGGTAAGCCCGTCCCTTGAGGTCCGCGCTTCTCCACCGGGTATCCCCCGGGTCGGCGATCCGGAAGGTCCCCACGATCTTCAGCGCGCCCGGCAGGTTAAGGTCCCCTTCTTCCAGGGACAGCTCCTCGTCGAGCATGAACCGGCCGTCCCTCAGGAAGGTTTCGGGAACGACCACCTCGAAGACCCCGGCCGGGGATGCGGCGGAGCACATCCGCCCGTGGGTAATCTCGACGTGGGTCTCGAGGTCGGGCCGGGCGTACAGGGAAACGAGCCGGGAGACGGGATTTTCTTCCCGCTGCTTCGCGGGAAGGGCGCCGAAGTAGCCGACGAAGTCTTCCTCGGAAACCGAGACCGCCGGCAGGCTCAACTCCGGGACCATCCTCCGGGACAGATTGTCCTTCAGGTTCCCGTAATAGCGGGCCTTGTCGGCATCGGCGAAATTCCGGTATTCCGCGACGACCCGGTAATACCCGGGGTATTCCCCCGTGTCCCGCTGCAGGCCCTCGAGGTCACCGATCAATACCTTTTGCAGTATTCCCGAGGTATACAGGGGTATCGCGCTCACGACCGCGACGGCGAGGAGCATTCCCGTGAAGAGAAAGGCGGTCATCCCGCGATTGTTTGCCATTTTCCGGAAAACGTACCCCAGCATCGATTACCCTACTCCACCACCAGCTCGCCCGGTTCGAGCCCCTCGGAGATCTCGTATTCCGTGGCCGACTCTATCCCGACGCTCACGTCCCGCTCGCTCACCAGCCCGTCCTTCAGCACCTTTACGAAAGCGCGCCCGCCGTACTTGTGGACCAGGCGCTTCGGCAGGGCGATCACGTTTTCCGCCCAATCGAGCCGGGCCTCGACGGTGGCCGAGTCGCCCACGGCGCAATCCGAAGGAAGGTTTTTGACCCCTATCAGGACTATTTCCTTCATCTTTTCGTATTCGTCCGGGGGAACCTGGCGGGGGGTGAGAATGACCGTCCCCTCGTATTGGCGGTCCCGGTAGGAAACCCGTACGGGCATGCCTACGGCGAAGCCCGCGTTATCTTCCCCCTGATACTGCAGCACCAGGGAGCGCGTATCCGCCACGGTCACCACGGTCTTGTAGGCCGGAACGTATTCCCCCTCGTTTATGAAGGCCACGAAGGCGGCGGTCCCGGAAATGGGGGCGTAGATGCCGGAACGGCCGAGCTCGTCTTCCAGTTTAGCCTGGGCGAGCCGTTCAAGCTCCAGCTGGCGTTCCGCCTCGGAAAGCTGAAAGGCGGAGTCAGCCTCGAGCCTGGTCACGGCGATTTTCTGCTTTTGGTAAAGGCGCTCCGCCTCGACGATTTCGTGCCCGGCGACGCTGCCTTCCGCCTTCGCTAGAAGCTGCCGGTTCTTGTCCAGGTCCTCGAGTTCCATCCGCGCGAGGTCCAGGTCGATGGCGGAGAGCTTCTTCAGCTTGGCGACGTTCTCCTCGGCGCCCCGGGTTTCCAGCCTCTGGGTGGCCAGGTCCCGCTCCAGGTCCTCGGTATCGAGGGAGGCCAGGAGCTGTCCCGCCTTCACCCGGTCCCCGCCGGTTACGTAGAGCTTCTTCAGGTAACCTTCCCGGTTCTTGAAGGAAACGTCCACCTCGTTTCGGGCCTGAAAGTATCCCCGGCAGGAGAGCGTGTTCTCAATGTCGATCAACGCGGTT
>QKCE01000311.1 GCA_003245785.1 Spirochaetales bacterium
AAACCGGGAAGGGGACGATCGAGGCCTTCCTGGCCGACCGGGGCCACGCCGGGGCGTCGGTAGAGCGCATCGAGGCCGGGATCGAGGACTGCTTCCTCAACCTGTCCGGAAAGGGGGCCGGAGAATGAACGTAATCGAGACCGAACTGCTTACCAAGAAATTCGGTTCCTTCACCGCGGTGGACCGTATCTCCTTCTCCGTCGGGGAGGGGGAAATATTCGGCTTCCTCGGCGCGAACGGCGCGGGGAAAACCACCGCCATGCGCATGCTCTGCGGCCTCTCCCGCCCGACTTCCGGGAAGGGAACGGTCGCCGGCTTCGACGTGCGCCGCCAACCCGAAAAAATCAAGCGGGCCATCGGGTATATGAGCCAGAAGTTCTCGCTCTACGAGGACCTCACCGTGGCCGAGAACATCCGGCTCTACGCGGGCATTTACGGCGTCCGCGACGCCGAGATCGCCCCGCGTACCGACTCGGCCCTTTCCGCCCTCGGCCTCCTCGCCGAGAAGGACACGCCGGTCAAGTCCTTCCCCGCGGGGTGGAAGCAAAAGCTCGCCTTCGCCGTCGCGACCTTCCACGAACCCCGCATCGTCTTCCTGGACGAGCCCACCGGCGGCGTGGACCCCTCCGCGCGGAGGCAGTTCTGGGAGCTCATTTACGCGGCCGCCGGACGGGGAATCACGGTCTTCGTCACGACCCACTACATGGACGAGGCGGAATACTGCGACCGCGTATCGATCATGGTCGACGGGCGAATCGCGGCCCTGGACTCCCCGGCGGCCCTGCGAAAGGCCTTCGGCTGCGACTCCATGGACTCGGTCTTCCACCGCCTCGCCCGGGAAGCCGTCCGCGGGGCGGATTAGGAGACGTAAATGAAACAGTTCATCGCCTTCGTAAAGAAGGAATTCGACCACATCCTCCGGGACACCTGGACCACCCTGATCCTCCTCATCCTCCCGGTGGTAATGCTCGTCCTCTTCGGCTACGCCATCAACACCGACGTGAAGGACACGCCCCTCGGGGTGGTGGACCCCTCCCGGGACGAGGCGACCCGGGCCATCGTCGAACGCCTCGCCGCGAGCGAGTACTTCCGCCTCGAGCGCTACTTCGATTCGGCGGACCAGGCGGAGGAAGCTTTCCTGAACGGGGAAATCGGCCTCGTGGCGGAATTCTCCCCGGGCTTCCGCGAGTCCATGCTCCGCACCGGGGACGCCCAAATCGCCCTGGTGGCCGACGGCTCGGACCCGAACAACGCGATCACCCTCGTCAACTACGCGACCAGCATCGTCACCGACTGGCTCTCGGAAAACTCGGCGATCGACGACATGCCCTACAAGGTCACGCCCTCGGTGAGGGTGCTCTACAACCCGGGAATGAAAAGCTCGTACAACTTCGTGCCCGGCGTCATGGGCATGGTGCTCATGCTCATCTGCGCCATGATGACCTCCATCTCGATCACCCGGGAGAAGGAAACCGGCACCATGGAGGTGCTCCTGGTCTCGCCGGTCAACCCGCTTTTGATCCTGCTCGCGAAGACCGTGCCCTACTTCACCCTCTCGGCGATAAACCTCGCGACCATAATCCTCTTCGCGGTATTCCTGCTACACGTGCCTGTGGCCGGAAGCCTCCTCCTCCTCATCCTGGTCTCGCTCCTATTCATCTTCACCGCCCTCTCCCTCGGCATCCTCATATCCTCGATCGTGAACCAGCAGTTCGTCGCCCTTTTGATCTCGGGCATGGGGCTCATGATGCCCATCATGATCCTCTCGGGCATGGTCTTCCCCATCGAGAACATGCCCCTCCCCCTCCAGGCCGTCGCCCAGGTCATACCGGCGAAATGGTACATCTCGGCGGTCAGGAAGATCATGATCAAGGGGACCGGCTTCGCCGCGGTGGCGAAGGAAACCGCCGTGCTCGCCTTCATGGCCGCCGCGCTCATGGCCGCGAGCCTCAAGAAATTCAAGACCCGACTGGAGTAGTCCCATGCTGAAATACCTGCTCGAAAAGGAATTCCGCCTCATCAGGCGCAACCCCTTCATGCCGAGGCTCATCGTCATGTTCCCGATCATGGTCATGCTCATCCTGCCCCTGGCGGCGAACTTCGACGTGAAGGACCTGAACCTCGCCCTGGTGGACTCGGACAAAAGCCCGAGCTCCCGGGAACTCGCCTCCAAGGTGCTTTCCTCCGGCTACTTCCGGCTCGCCCTGGACGCGAGCCGCTTCGAGGACGCCCGGGAGGCGGTCGACTCAGGCGATGCCGACCTGATCCTCGAGATACCCGCGGGCTTCGACCGGGACCTTATCGCGAAGAAGGAAGCCTCGGTCATGATCTCCCCCAACGGGGTGAACCAGGTCAGGGCTGGCCTCGGCAGCTCCTACCTCGCGGGCATCGTGCGCGACTACGCGGCCTCGGTACGGGCCAAGAAAATCGCCCCCCTGCCGAACCCCCTCACGCCCATGTTCGAAACCGTCCCGCGCTACCTTTTCAATCCTTACCTGAAGTACACCTACTTCATGGTGCCCGCCCTCCTCGTCATGCTCCTTTCCATGCTCGGGGGCTTCCTCCCGGCGCTGAACATAGTCGGCGAAAAGGAAAAGGGGACGATGGAGCAAATGAACGTGACCCCGGTAACCAGGTTCCACTTCATCATCGCGAAGCTCATTCCCCACTGGCTCATCGGCCTCGTCGCCCTCGCCACCGCGATCCTCATCGCGCGCTTCGTCTACGGCATCGTGCCCGAGGGAAGCGTGGCCACCCTCTACGGCTTCGCCGCGGCTTTCATGCTGGCCATGTCGGGCTTCGGCCTCGTCATCTCCAACTACGCGAAAACCCTCCAGCAGGCCATGTTCATGATCTTCTTCTTCATCATCACCTGGATCTACCTGAGCGGTCTCTACACCCCGACCGCCGGCATGCCCCCCTGGGCCCAGGCCATCAGCATGTTCAGTCCCCTGCGGTACATGATCGCGGTTCTCCGCTCGATCTTCCTGAAGGGAAGCGGGTTCGCGGACCTCTCGCGGGAACTCCTCGCGCTCCTCGGCTTCGCCCTCGCCTTCAATTCCTGGGCCATCCTGAGCTACCGCAAGACCGAATAAACGGCTATCCTGACCGGCGTCCCGCAGGACTCATTGAGGTCCCGGGCGTCGGGGTCGTCGCGTTGACGCCACGGAAAAATCGAGAAGAGGCAGAAAGCGGGGAGAAGGGCGCGCCGAAAGGGAGTCCCCGCGGGGAGTGCGCGTCGGGAAGCCTTCGATCCATGGGCATTAACGGAAAGCGAAGCGCGGCAACATGATATGCGGGGGCTTCGGCACGCGGTTACCGACGGTCGTCCGGCCGCCCGAAGCTTCGCCGCGGCTTTATCGAAGGCCCATCAATATTTTTTAAACGCAAAAAAGACGCATGCCAGCGGATGAGGGGAGTCGGACCCCCGTCACGAGCTTGGGAAGCTCGGGTAATAGCCGTTATACGACATCCGCTGGCATGCGTCTTGAAACGATAGTATCAGTTTTTCGAAACCGTGTAAAGCGAAAAAGCGCGTTGCCCGACCGGGCCCGATGCGTTATGATTCGCCCATGGATTACGAACCCCTGCCCGTCCCCAATCCCTTCGGTGCGCCGGTCTACCGCGTGGCCGAAACCGACTCCACGATGCGCCTCGCCCGCGAACTCGCCGGGACGGGCGCCGCCGACGGGACGGTCATCCGGGCCGATTTCCAGAGCGCCGGCCGCGGGCGAATCGAGGGACGGCTCTGGGAGGCTCCCCGGGGCCTCAACCTCCTCGCCACCACGATACTCAGGCGGCCCCCCGTTCGGGGATTCACCCTTCGCGTGGGCTTGGCCGCCGCGAAGGCCGTGGCCCGCTTCCTTCCCGCCGGTCTCGAGGCGAAGGTCAAATGGCCCAACGACGTGCTCGTTTCGGGGAGGAAGGTCGCCGGAATCCTGTGCGAAAGCGACGGCGGCGCGCTGTACGTGGGTACGGGTTTCAACGTGCGGCAAACCCGCTTTCCCCCGGAACTCGGGTCGAAGGCGGCTTCCATCGCCTCCTTTCTCGGAGAGGCTCCCGCGCCCGGCCCGGACGAGGTCTTGGTAGCCTTTCTCGGGGAACTCGGGTCGGCACTCTCACTCGACGACTGGCACGAACGGGTGAGCGAGATCCTTCTTTACCGGGGCGAGCGCATACGGTTCCTTCAGGGGGACCCCTCGAGGGAAGAATGGCTGGACGGAACGGTGGAAGGAATCGGTCCCGACGGGGAGCTACTTTTCAGGCCCGACTCCGACCCGGGCGTCCCAGCCTGCTGCGCCGCCCCCCTGCGGCTCTTTTCCGGGGAGATCCCCTACCCCGGTTCCCGGGCCTGAGCGCGCAGTGACCGGCCCGGGAGCCCGCCATCCTTGAACCGACGCGCCAGCGCTTCCCGCGCGCCCGTCACCCCTTGCACACGCCCGGCGCATCGCGATAAGATGGCTCCATTATGTTGGACTACCGATTCATCAAGGAAAACATCGAAGCCGTCAAGGCGAATATCGCCGCCCGTAACATGAAGGCCGACGCGGACGCCGTCGTCGCCCTCTTCGACCGGCGAACCGCCCTGGTCACCTCCCTCCAGTCGCTTCAGACCAAGCGCAACGACAACGCGAAGGCCATGAAAGGCAAGCTCTCCGACGACGAGCGGAAGCGGCTCATCGACGAAGGCAAGTCCATCAAGGAAGAAATCGCCCAGGCGGAAGCCGATCTCGCGGCGGCCGAGGCCGAGCTCGAGACCGCGGGACGACAGATCCCGAACATGGCCCATCCCGAGGCCCCCGTCGGAAAGGAAGACAAGGACAACACCGAGGTCTCCCGGTTCGGCGAGCCCACGAAGTTCCCCTTCGAGCCCAAGGACCACGTCCAGCTCGGCGAGTCCCTCGACCTCATCGACTTCGAGGCGGGCACCAAGGTTTCGGGAACGAAATACTACTACCTCAAGAACGAGGCGGTTTTCCTGGAGCAGGCCCTCGTCATGTACGGCCTGAACGTGCTCCGCCGCCACGGCTTCACCCCCTTCATCACCCCGGACGTCGCGAAGGAGGAAATCCTTTACGGCATCGGCTTCAATCCCCGGGGAAGCGAGTCCAACGTTTACACGATCGAGGAAGAGGGCACCTGCCTCGTTGCCACCGCGGAAATCACCCTCGGCGGGTACCACAAGGACGAGATCCTCGCGAAGGAAAAGCTCCCCCTCAAATATTGCGGCATATCCCATTGCTTCCGCCGGGAAGCGGGCGCCTCCGGCCAGTTCTCCAAGGGACTCTACCGGGTTCACCAGTTCACCAAGCTCGAGATGTTCGTGTACTGCCTCCCGGAGGATTCCGACGGGATCCACGAGGACCTTCGCAAGATCGAGGAAGAGATATTCACCGGGCTCGGCATCCCCTTCCGCGTGGTCGACACCTGCACCGGCGACCTCGGCGCCCCGGCCTACCGCAAGTGGGACCTGGAAGCCTGGATGCCCGGCCGGAACGGCGGCGAATGGGGCGAAGTCACCTCTACCTCCAACTGCACGGACTTCCAGTCGAGGAGACTGAACGTGCGCTACAAGGACGACGAGGGAAAGAACAAGTACGTGCACATGCTGAACGGCACGGCGATCGCCATCTCCCGCGCACTCGTCGCGGTACTCGAAAACTACCAGGAGGCCGACGGCTCGATCAGGGTACCCGAGGTCCTCGTACCCATCTGCGGGTTCGACCGGATCCCGGCTCGCGGCTAGCGCCGCGAGCTTAGTCGAAGCATAGCGTCGACGACCGGTAACGCGATCGCCTCGGGCTTGGCCGAAGCTGCGCGTCGGCGGGCCATTACGCTGACGGCGCGGGCTTAGTCGAAGCATAGCTTCGACGACCGGTAACGCT
>QKCE01000271.1 GCA_003245785.1 Spirochaetales bacterium
TACAGGTCGAAGATGTTCACGGAGGTCTTCACCGCCGCGCTGCTCGACTTGAGCGGGTTTTTCGAAAGGCCCTTGGTGCGCATATCGATGAGGTCGCCGTTGCCGTTCAGGTAATCGACGGAGTTCCGTACGAACATGGCGACGGGCTGCTGTCCCTTTTCGTCCATCACCGAGGAAGTGGTGATCGCCGAGGTGCCGATGACGATGACCTTGCCGGCCTGGATTCCCCTGGACACGAAGGGCGCGGAGGCCACGGGACCGGAATCGCCTGACGCGCCGGCTTTGCCGGTCGCCTGCGAGTCGGCGAGACCCGAAGGTACGCCGGTAAAGGCGCTCGGGAACCTGCCCTCGAGGAGCACGGCGAGGTTGTGGCTCGCCATGTCCGCGGCGGCGGGCACCCGGATCGCGTAGGGCGAGAGGGAGACGTCGTCGCTCATCACCCAGGATTCCTTGGAACTCGTCACCAGGGGAGTGGCGGTCACGCCCTCGGGCGGCGTATCGGAGAGGGATACCTCGCCGGACATGAGCATGAGCACGTCCAGGAGTCCCTTGGAGGCCGGGGACTTCCGGTTCATGCCGTCCTTGCCGATCACGGGCACGTAGTACAGGGGAACGCTCGGGGACCCCTGCTGCCGCGCCTCGTAACAGGTCTTGTCCATCACGTAGCCCTTGCCGAGGCCCGCGCCCCAGGCGGCGAGGATCTTCTCGAGGCCCGTTTCGATGGGCGTATAGGTCGGGGGAATGCCGTACATGGCGGCCTGCTGGTCCTGCTTTTCGTCGAGGGGATCGAGAAGCATCAGGACGTTGCCGCCCCGCATCACGAACTGGTCGAGGCGGTAGAGCTCGGCCTCCGTGAAGGAGGATCGGGGCCCGTTGATCACGAGGCTCGCGAGGTTCGCGGGAACGTCGCCGGAGGCGAGGTCGATATCCTGGAACTCGTACATGTCCGACACGATCGACGAGAAATTGGCCGCGCCGTTTTGGGCGTCGTCCAGGGACTTTTCGCCGTGGCCGGTCACGTAGCCGACCTTGGCGACGCGGGTCATGAGGGTCTGGAGGCCGTCGGAGATGCCCGAATCGATGGTGTCGAGGCCGGTCACCCCGTAGCCGAAGAGGCCCCGGGTAATCGAGAGGGGTACCTCGCGGAACCGGTCGCCGTACTCGAGGACGAGGCCGATCACCCCGGAACCGGCGGATGCGGTTCCCGGCTCGCCCCAGGAGATCTTCGGGAGGCCGTACCTGGCGGCCAGGGCGTCCACGTCCGCCGCCGAAGAAGGTTCCTCCGTCGAGAACGCGATGCGGTCCATGTTCTTCGCGTTGGCCTTGGACCAGGCGGCGGTCACCCCGCTTTTCACCTTGTCGAGGCCGGAAATGCCGAAGTTGCCGAGGGCCGGGGTCAGATAGAGGGTCATCTTCACCTTTTCGGAAAGCCCCGCGAGGGTGTTCGCCTTGGCGACCATCTTCCCGATGGTGGTGGTGAGCCGGTATTCGAGCCCGTCGGTGGCGGTAAGGCCGTCGAGGGTCTCGATTCCGTCGGCGTAGACGACCACGAGGCCCATCCAGGCGTTCTTGAAGCCCACCTCGTTGTCCTTCACTTCCTGGAGCTGGACCATCTGGAGGCCGTAGCCCGAGGCAAGCTTCTGGTTCGCGTCCTTGGACATGTCGACGAGCTCGTAGGAGAACTGCCGGTTGGCCGCTCCCTTGTATTCGGCCAGGAGGTCGGTCAGGTAACGGGAAACCGTGTTGTAGGGCGCCGGCAGCTGGTCGGAGAAGAAGACCTTAACGGCCAGGGGCTGCTCGAGGGTGCGCACGGTCTCGCGGCTCGCCGCCGAGAGGGAATAGGACTGCCGCGCCGTGAGGTCGACTCGGAAGAAGGCCCGCGCGCCGACCAGGTTGAGAAGCGCGATGAGTACGAGGAAGAGCGCGAAATCGCTCTTGGGGCCCGTGAGCCAGGCGAGGAATCGCTTTGCGGGATTCATCAGATTTCCCTCCTTTCCTGCACCGTTTTCACGGTGAGGGCGAGGAAGATCGCGGTTACCGAGAGGAAGTACAGGAGGTCCCGCGAGTCGATTATTCCCCGGGAGACGGACTCGAAATGCGAGCCCGCCGAAAGCCAGTCAAGCGGGGCGACCACGGCGGCGGGGAAGATGACCAGGAACTGGTCCAGGATCACGAGGCCGAAGGACACCGTGAAGGCGATGAAGAAGGCGACTATCTGGTTTTTCGTGACCGCCGAGGCGAAAAGCCCCACGGCGGAAAAGGCCGAAGCGAGGAAGAGGGCGCCGAGATAGCCTCCCACGATGGGCCCCGCGTCGGGGCTGCCGAGGACGGCGACGGTCGCCACGTAGGCGAGGGTCGGCGCGAGCATCACGGCGACGAAGCACAGGGCCGCGAGGAACTTCCCCATCACCGCGTCGAAGGCGCTTACCGGCATGGTCAGGAGGGTCTCGATGGAACCCGACCGCCGTTCCTCCGCGAGGAGCCGCATGGTGAGGGCGGGCACGAAGAAGGCGAAGAGCATGGGAAGCACGCCGAAAAAGCCCCGGAGTTCCGCCCGGTCCACGAGGAAGAAGGTCGAAAAGAAAAGAAGCCCCGAAAAGACGAGGAAAAGCCCCGACACGATGTAGGCGACGGGGCCCGAAAAATACGACGAGAGCTCGCGCCCGAGGATCACCGCGAGGGCGGAGCCCCGGCGGGAGGCGCCCGTTTCCGATTTCTGGCCGCTCATGCCTCACCTCCGGACGTCAGATTGCGGAACACGTCTTCCAGGCTGTTTTGCCGGAGGACCATTTCGTAGAGGACCCAGCCCCTTTTCGCGACGAGGGAGAAGATGGCGGGGCGAATCTCCGCGCCGCCTTCCGCCGACGCGACGACCGAGACGAGGCCCTCGGCCTCCGACGGTTCGCTCACGGCGGCCACGCCCGGCAAGTCCCTCACGGCGGCGGCGAGTTCCGCCCCGGCAGGCCCGGAGACGCTCACCGAGACCGCGGCGCCGTGGCCGAACCGGGCGCGAAGCTCGCCGGTGGGGCTGTCCGCCACGATCTTGCCCCGGGATATGATGATCACCCGGCCGCAGAGCATCTCCACCTCGCTGAGGATATGGGTCGATATGATGACCGTGCGGGTCTTGCCGATTTCCTTGATCAGGTTCCGGACCTCGATGATCTGGTTCGGGTCGAGGCCGCTCGTGGGCTCGTCCAGGATCAGGATCTCCGGGTCGTGCATGAGGGCGTGGGCGAGGCCGACGCGCTGGCGGTAGCCCCGGGAAAGCTCACCGACGTTCTTGTGCATCACGTCGATGAGGCCGCAGGTTTGGGCGGCCCGGGGGACCTTCGTTTCCGGGTCGAGGCCCTGAACCCCGGCGACGTAGCGTAGGTAATCCTCCACGATCATGTCGCCGTAAAGCGGGGCCGATTCCGGCATGTACCCGATCCGGCGCTTGAGGTCCTTCGCGTCGGTCGACATGGGGTCTCCCCCGACGGCGATCGATCCTTCCGAGGTTCCCAGGAACCCGGTGATCATCCGCATGGTGGTCGTTTTCCCGGCCCCGTTCGGGCCCAAAAGGCCGACGATCTCCCCGCGGTTCACGGAGAAGGATATTTCGTCGACGGCCTTGAAGGAACCGTAGTACCGGGAAACTTGCTGAACGTCTATCATGGCAACTCCCTCGAAATTACCCGGGCGCGCCGGACGGGACCGATCGTGGCCCCGGGCGCGCCGGAAAGGTGATTGTTCTCGTCCCAAACGAGCGCCGCGGGGGCGAGGTTACCGTTGGGCGAATATTTGTTACATTGTAAAAATCGCTGCCCCGTCGGCCGTCGACGGGGCGCCCGGATGCGCGTCGCCGGGCCTCTCAGGCATAATACCGGGCGCGGCTCGTGGGGGTCTCGTACACGTCCACCGCCCACAGGGGCGCGTCCGGCAAGAGCTCCCGGAGCCGGCCGAAGATATATTCGGCGATGCGTTCTGCGCTCGGGTTGTCCGCGAAGGCGGGAAAATCGTTCAGGTTCCGGTGGTCCAGCTCGGCGCAAGCTTCCCGGAGAGCCCCTTTCAGGATACCGAAATCGACGAGCATGCCCCCCGAATCCAGGGTATCCCCCCGCGCGTGGGCGAGAACCCGGTAATTGTGCCCGTGGAGCCGTTCGCACTTGCCGTGAAAGTCGGCGAGAAAATGGGCGGCGGCGAAGTCCGCCTCTACGCGTGTTTCGTACATGACTTCCGATAATAACGGCGAAGGTGTTGCAAACTCAAGTACGCTTTTGGTACAATCCCGGGCATACTATGCCAAAAACCTTGTCCAGTTTCATCGGCGCCGCGAAAATCCTCGAGCGCCGGGGTTCCGCCGACCCGGCGGTGACCGGCCTGGCCTACGACTCCCGAAAGGTCGAGCCGGGCTTCCTCTTTTTCGCCCTCCCCGGGCTCCACGTGGACGGGGCCCGCTTCGTGCCGATGGCGGTCGCCAAGGGCGCGGTGGCGGTGGTTCACGAGGGCGAGCTTCCCTCTTACGATGACGGCGTCGCTTACCTCCGGGTCCAAAGCGCCCGCCTCGCCATGTCGCCCGTTGCCGCGGCCTTTCACGACGACCCTTCGGGGAGCCTCGCGGTAATCGGCGTGACCGGTACCGAGGGAAAGAGCACGACCGTGTCCCTCGTTTTCCAGCTCCTTCGCCTCGCGGGAAAGCGCGCCGGGTTTATCTCCACGGTTGAATACTGCGCGGGGGACGGGGTAATCGCCAATCCCGAGCACCAGACCACCCCGGAGGCGGTAACGATCCACCAGCGCCTGGCGGAAATGCGCGACAATGGCTGCGAGTTCGCGGTAATCGAGTCCTCCTCCCACGGCCTATCCGAAAAGACGGGCAGGCTCGCGGACGTCCGCTTCGACGCGGGAATCATGACCAACGTGACCCACGAGCACCTGGAATTCCACGGCACCCACGAGCGGTACAAGTCCGACAAGGCGAATCTCTTCCGCGCCCTGGACCTCCACGCCCACGTGAAGGCGGGCAAGTCCGTGCCGTCCTTCGGCGTGGTGAACGACGACGACCCGGCGGCGGAGTATTTCCGCCAGGCTACGAAAAAGCCGGTATACCGCTATTCCACGTCCTGCTCCGCCGATTTTCCCGGCACCTGGTACGCCTGCGGCGTTACCGCCGACGCGGCAGGGGCGGATTTCTCGATCCGCGAGGCCCAGGGGCCGAAGACTCCCGCCCGGATCAACCTGCCCGGCGCCTTCAACGTAAAAAACGCCCTGGCCGCCCTCATCGCTGTGGCGAAAATCCTCGGGCGTCCCGTCGGGGAACTCGCGCCCCTCCTTCCGCGCCTGACCCCGGTCCGGGGCCGCATGACCGTCATAGACGAGGGCCAGGATTTCGAGGTCCTCGTGGATTACGCCCACACGCCGTCCTCCTTCCGGGAAATCTTCCCTCCCCTCCGGTCCCGCGTTAAGGGCCGCGTCATCAGCCTCTTCGGCTCCGGCGGGGAGCGCGATACCCTGAAGCGCCCGGAGCAGGGCAGAATCGCCGCCGACTATTCCGACGTGGTGATCCTGGCCGACGAGGACCCCCGTGGAGAGGATCCCATGACCCTTCTCGAGGAAATCGCCGCGGGCTGCCCCGAGAAAAAGAAGGGCGAAGGGCTCTTCCTAATCCCGGACCGGCCCGCCGCCATCCGGAAGGCCTTTTCCCTCGCGAAAAAAGGGGACCTCGTCCTCCTTCTCGGTAAGGGCCACGAAAATTCGATCATCTACCGCGACCATACCGTGCCCTACGACGAGATCGCCGAGGCCCACGCCGCCTTGAAGGAGTTGAAACCATGAATATCGCCGTCATTTACGGGGGAAAATCCGGGGAACACGAGGTGTCCCTGCGCTCCGC
>QKCE01000309.1 GCA_003245785.1 Spirochaetales bacterium
CGTCTTCGCGTGAACCTGCATAATAAACCTCGATAACGATAGACTCTTTCTCATGTCGCCAGCAGGCGACCCAATGGTAATCCAAGTGACAGTGGTAGGTGACCTTCCCGAGCATTGAGTAATTCGGCCAATGGTCTTGAACCGGGCCGGATGTCTCAAGGTCCTCGACCAGAATTTCAAACTTTCGCTGAATTCGGGGCGGGGCCTTCTTGATATCCTTCAATGCCTTTTTCTGAATGGTGACCGTGTACTTCACACTATAGAAGTTACCATATTTGGGAACAGAAGGCAAGGAGAATCTATGAATCGATTCCCTTTAGGTATGTATCGATTGTCTTGAGTAATGCCTTTTGTTCCGAGGGCTGAAGCTTCTCGATCTTAGCGAGTCGGCGTGAGAGTCGAAGCGACGGCGATTGCTCAATCGGAAGGGTTGTATCGGATATGCCTAGAATTGAATCGGTAGATACGGAAAGAGCCAAGGCAAGCCTTACAAGCATTTCGTCGTATATTCTAAGCCTATTTTTTTCATAGTTGGCGATTACTGAACGTGAAATGCCTATTCTATTGGCGAGGTCTTCTTGGGTAAGTCCCTTGAGTTTACGTATACGAGCTAGCCTTTCCCCTATAGATTCAGTGGAGATATTCAAAGGTGGTAAGGTCTGTTTTGGTACCCGTGGCATGAGAGAATTATACAGGATGGTCTTGACAAATGTCATATCAAAGCACAAAATAGAACTTGAAAAGAGTACTTGACATGGTTTTGAAAAAGGCCAGGTTCAAGGCAGAAAACCCCGCCGTTGGCGGAAAAAAAGAACCCGCAAACCCTGGACTATCTTGGCGGAAAGACAGGGAAAGCGGGCCGAACACAACGAGGAAGCCTCGTCATGACGAAAGACATTCTACCACGAAAACACGTAAATCGTCATCAAGTCGAGTTCCTCCCAAGGGGACGAATATGGAGACGGTTGAAGTAACTGACCTATACCAGGCAAGCTGGTACCTCCTTTCAGGGTGTGAAATCCTTGGAGTCGAGTGCATCCGGGCCGGGAACGGCACGAGCTGCAGAATACTTGTACAGGGGCAAAACCTCGCGGAACTGGCAAACGCCTGGTTCGAGCGCGAGGCAGTGGTGAACCTGTGGACCTTCCGAAACGCGTATAGCGAAATCAATTCCCACGTACAGCAGGCGAAACGGAGCTACGAGATCAATCGCCGGTTCAAGGGGGCGGCCCGATGAAAGCCCCGCCTATCACTACCGTTACCACGCCGAACATGCTGGAAGTCGCCTACCTCCTGGACCGATTTCATCGGATCGTAAAGGTCGAAACCCAGGCCGGTTGGCCCTATGGGATCGAAGAGCTGGCGGTCACCCTTGAAGGCGAGAATATCGACTTGGATCACCACAACTTCCTGAGTCATGGCAAGTTTGCGATGAATCGACTGCCAAAGCTCTCGAAGGCTTTTTCAGATGTTATGGCCGTGATCGATCGGCAAACAGAAAATGCAGCATGGGAAGGGGGTGAGGCATGAAAACCATCACCGTCTGCCAGCGGAAGGGAGGGAACGGGAAATCGACGAGCGCCCTTAATCTCGCCCATGCCTTCGCCTTGTCAGGCCTCCGCGTCCTTCTCATCGATCTCGACGACCAGAAGAACACCACGAGCGCCATCGCGCACCGTGGCGATGGCGCGACCACCGTTGACCGACTTCTCATTGACGACGAAGTCACGATACAGGATGCGGCAGTCGCGACGACGTGGGACGGCGTGAGGCTCGTCGCCGCATCAAGCAACCTTTCCGGCGCGATCCGGGAACTGGACGCGGAAGTGGGGAGCCACCTCGTACTCCGTGAGAAGCTCGCCGCCGCTTCCGATCGTTTCGACGTCTGCCTCATCGATACCTCTCCCTCCCTCAATATCCTCGTCGTGAATGCCCTCTGCGCGAGCCAATACGCCTTTATCCCGCTTTCTTCCCGGTACTTCTCCCTGCAGGGCCTCGGCCAGACCTTGGAGTCTACGAGGAAGGTCACAAACCGTCTTAACCCGGATTTGTCCGTGCTCGGCGTCGCGTTCGTGATCCACGATGGACGGTCGAGCCTCGCGCGGGAGGTGGTGGAGAAGGCAATGGCGGAATACCCGGATCTCGTGTGTGGTACGACGGTGGGCGTGAATATCAGGATCGAGGAGGCGCAGGTCGTGCGTCAGTCGATCTTTGACTACGCGCCCTTTGATCGGGGAGCCGAGCAGTACCGTGCCCTCGCCGACGAGCTTCTCGCGCGGCTCAAACTATGAGAGGCGGGCCCATGGCGAAAACCATGCTCAAGGATTTCAAGATCACGGGCGACGTGATCGACGCGGTGATAAGCTCGTCGGAACCCCGTTCCGATGAGCCACCCGCGGTAGCGGCAAAGCCTGAAGAGGTCCCGGAGGCGGATACCTTTGATTTCGCGGCCGACCTCGCGCTCGTGCCCGACAAGACCGACAGCGACGAACTCACCGACGATACTGTGGATGTTGACGAAGCCGAAGCGGACGCAGTCGACACCGACGATACCCCGGCATCTCTCACCTTCGAGCGGGACGGACTCTTCCACGTCTTCCGTGTCGCGGGAACGACCTATCGCCTCGGCGGCGTGAAAGCCTTGTTCGTGACGAGCCTCCGAGTGAACGTGCGGGCGTCGAACGGGAAGGTGAGTTACTATGACTCGATCGACCTCTACGCCGCCCGCGCACGCTCTTCCTTCGCCCAGGCGGTGAACCGCGCGTGGGGCGCGGAACCAGTCAGGATCGAGCGCGACCTCGTGATGATCCTCGAATACCTCGAAAAAGAGCGGGACGAGACCTTGAGAGTCGGGACGAAAAGGGAATCGGTGGAAATGACCGCAGCCGAACGTGAGGCCGGGCTTGAACTGCTCCGCGATCCTCGCCTTTTCGATCGCGTGGCGGCCGACCTCACGGCCCTCGGCTACGTGGGCGAGGCACTCAATAAACACCTTCTCTACCTCTGCGCGAGCTCGCGGAAGCTCGATGACCCCATATCGGTCATCATCCTCTCGCAATCGGCCTCGGGGAAAAGCTTCCTTGTGGACTGCGTGAAACGCCTCATGCCTCCCGAGGAGGTGGTGGCGGTCACGAGCCTTTCCGACCAGGCACTCAACTACATCGACGACCTGAGTCACAAGTTTCTGGTGCTGGGCGAAGCCGTACACGGCGAGGTGATCGAGTACCAAATACGCGAGATGCTTTCGGGGAAGGAACTCTCGCGCCTCGTGACGGTGAAGGATCCCGAGTCCGGAAAGATGCAGAGCCGCGTCGTGCGGACGCCCGTGATCGTCGCGAGCGTGATGAGCGGGACTAATCACGCGATCAACCCGGAGAACTCGAGCCGCTGTTTCGTGGTGAATACCGACGAGAGCCGGGAGCAGACCGAGCGTATTCAAAAAAGCCAGCGCGCGAAGTATTCGCTTGAAAGGATCATGGACGGCCGCGAGGGAATCGACCGGATCGTGAAAGCCCACCGGGCGGCACAACGCCTTTTGACGAAGCGAAACGTCGTGAACGATTTCGCGCCGCTTCTCGATTTCCCCACGTCGCTCATGAGGACGCGCCGAGATCATGACCGATTCCTCGACCTTATCGCGTGCGTCGCCTTCGTCAGACAGTTTCAGAAGAAGGAAGAGAAGGCGGGTGAGGTGCACTTCATTCGGTGCGACCTTGAGGACTATCGCGTGGCCTACCGCATCATGGTCGAGGGCGTCCTTTCGAGCACGCTTCGAGAACTCCCGGCCGGAAGCCAACTTCTATACACCGAGATTCGGAAACTCGCGCAGGCCGAGGCGACGAAGCAGGGTATCGAGGCGACGGAAGTATCGATGACCCAGCGGCAGATAAGGGAAGCGACGGGCCAGTCGCAAATGACCGTGAAGACGGGCGTGCGGCTACTCGTGGACTATGAGTACCTCTCGGTCGCGCGCGGGGGAAACGCGAGGTCAAAGGGTTTTTACCGGCTCAAGGAAGACGCCGAGATCGGAAAGACTGACCTTTCGATGATCCCGACGCCCGAAGCGATGCGCCGGATGATCCACGAAAAAAAGTAAAACTGGGTGAACTGGTTCAAACTGGGTTTAACCCAGTTTAGGTACTACGAAGCCATATAGAATAAGGCTTCGCGAAAACTGGGTTGACTTATGGCGGGAGAAAGAGAGGCGCGCGGAAACTGGACGGGAACGCGACCTTTTCTCCGGAAAAAAGTAAAACTGGGTGAACTGGATAAAACTGGGTTTAACCCAGTTTAGAGGGCGCGAAGCCTTGTGGAATAAGACTTCCCGTAAACTGGGTTCACTTCTGTCGGGAGAAAGAGAGGGTAAAAGAAATGGGATACGTTTTAAGCGCTCCATACGACGATATATACGATTCGTTTCTCGCGTACCAGAAGTCTCGCGTGAGTGTGCAAGGCTACGAGAAACTCGTGGATCGCACGCGCCGGGTCTTACGCTGGTTCGAGGGCGAGGAGTTGTTATTGGAAGAGGTAACGATTCGGGACGCAGTGCGGTATCAGGCAAGTTGTTCGGAACTCGTTACGCGAACGGGAACGCCGGTGGCGACCGGGACTGTGATCAATTATCTGAAGGTCGCGCGGAGCCTTTTCGCCTGGCTCGTTGAAACGGAGCGTATGAAAACCAATCCCTTCTCGGAACTCCCGTACCCGAAAGCTCCGGAGCATTTGTCCCGGAATGTTCTGACCGAGGCGCAAATGGGCTGCCTCCTTTCTCACCTCGCACGGTTCGATGAGCTTCCGAATCCACTCGCGCGAATCAGGCGTTACCGCGTGCACGTTGTCGCAGAGTTTCTCTACGCGACGGGACTCAGGATCGCCGAAGCCGCGAGCCTCATCGACGCGAATCTCGACCTCGCCTCCCGCCTCATTTATCTTCCCGAGGGGAAGGGTGGGAAAGCGCGTACCGCGTTCCTTTCAGGCTATGCAGCCGATGTTATGGCGCATTACCTTTCGCGCGGCCGCGAGGCGGTCTTCGCGCACTATCCGCGCGAGCACGGCGGGACGATCTTCGGGGCGAACAAAGGCCGGCTTGCGGAAGTGGTGAATCAGGAACTCCGCGCCGTGTGCGCCGAGCTTGAAATCCCGGTTATCACGAGCCACGGGTTCCGCCATTCCCTCGGCACGCACCTCCTTCGCGCCGGGTGTGACATGCGGCACATTCAGGCGATCCTCGGCCACGAATCCCTCGCGACGACGCAAATCTACACGAAGGTGGACAAGGACGACCTCAAGCGAAGTCTCGACGCGTTCCACCCGAGGAAGTGGCGGGAGGTACGGAATAGTAGCGCTATTCATTCATGACCGGGATCGATCTTCGCGATCTCGCGTATCACCTCGTCGAGGAGGACATGAGCGCGAGACGTCTCGCACCGGCCACGCGCGGAGCCATAAGGGCCGCGCAGAAAGAGTTTTTCCGCATTGTTTCCCGTCGCCATTCGGGAAACCTCCACGCGATCGGGAAAAAGGAACTTGTTGCCTATCACGCGTACCTCGTTGAGCGGAAGTCGAAACGGACCGGCGAAAAGCTTACCGCAACGACGATCAATGATCGCTTTCATTCCGTGTGCCTTGTCTTTTCCGTACTCTATCGCGGCGGGGCTATCCCAGAAAACCCCGCGCATGGCCTCAAGCTCGACCTCGTGGAGCGGGCGGGCTGGAAGCGGCGGCCGCTCACGATGGACGAGATAACGCGGTTCCTGGAAAGCATCGATCCCGGAACGAAGCAGGGCTTGAAGGACCGAACTCTTTTCGAGCTGATCTACTCCTCGGGGCTTCGTGTCGCCGAGGCGGCCGCC
>QKCE01000052.1 GCA_003245785.1 Spirochaetales bacterium
AAATACCCGGAAACGCTCGCGGCCGGTCCGGTCGAGAAGGGGTTCGAGGGTATCCCTGTAAAGGGGCTTCATGTACACCACGACCCGCTCGCCCCTGTGGATCGGCCGGTTCCGGAGCTCCTTCCTCAGTATCGGTCCCACGTCGCCGTCGTAAAACGAGCAGATGATCGTGCGGTCCGCCCGGGACATCATGTATCGCGACACGAGCCGGGCGACGGCGGCTCGGGGGCCCGGCCGGCGCGACCGGAGCACCACCCCGGGATGGTTGAGCTGGAGCACCGCGATGCCGAGAAGCTTCGCCGCCCGGGCCGCGAAGGGCTCGAAATCCGACACGAGGGCCTCTATTCGCGCTTCGCGCATTTCCTTCGCGATATCCGCGTGGACCCCCATGGCCCCGAAAAGAAGACCCGCGTTCGCGAGGGCCGTTTTCACGTAATCCACCGTGAAGCCGTTCTGCACGAAGGCGAAATATGGTATGATATGCACGGCACAGTCGGGAAACCGCCCGCGAAGTTCCCCGGCCAGGTGCCCTGGCGCCCAGAACGATATTTCGTGGCGGGCGATCAGGATTTCCGCGAGGGCGACCGCCCGAGAAAAATGGCCGCGACCCTCCCCGTTAATCGAAAAAGCGATACGCATGGCGCACCTCCCATGCACGCAGTATGGCGCGCAAAGGTGAGAGAACCGTGAGCGGTCGGTAAACGAACCGTGGGATCGCGGTAAAAATACGATAAAAAACGATGGTCCAAGGAGAACCGATGGATTATACCCGCGACTATTTCGTCCATTATTACGAGGTCGGGCCCTCCCGCCGCCTCACTCTCTCCGCGCTCCTCGGGTATTTCGAGGACATCGCGATCCTCCACAGCGAAGCCCGCGGCCTCGGCCTCGACTGGTACGAGGAGAACCGATGCGGCTGGATGCTCATCAAATGGGACGTCTCGATCCGCGAGCTGCCCAGGTTCGGCCAGACCGTCACCTTGGCCACCCGCATCAACGGCATGAAATCCTTTTTTGCGGACCGCGAGTTCACCCTCCTGTCCGCGGGAGGCGAGATACTCGCCGAGGGCCGCTCCAACTGGATCCTCGTGGACATGGACAAGCGGCGGCCCATGCGTATCCCCCGGGAGCAGTGGGAACGCTTTGCCGTGGGCCCCGAAAGCGCCTCGAAGTGCGTGACGATCGGGGACGTCGCGGGCGCGTCCGGGGCGGCGACGGGCGAGGGACGCGGGGCCGAGGGCGGCGCTTCGCCCGTGACCGAGAGAACCTTCACCGCCTCGAACGGGGATATCGACACCAACCTGCACGTGAACAACCTTTGCTTTATCGAATGGGCCCTCGATTCCCTGAGCGAGGAGTACCTGTTCGCCCACGAACCGGAGCGGATCGCGGTGCAGTACCGCAAGGAACTCGGCCACGGGGCCGAGGCCCGGGTCGCGACGGTTCGCGACGGGAAACGGACCCTTCATTCGGTCTACGCGGGGGAGGCTGAATGCTGTTCCCTGGAGATAGGGTGGAGGGAGCCCGGCCGGTAAGCCGCCCGCGGAAATTCCCCGGAATTAGCGTTTGTCTCCCTTACGTGCTACACTTTGGGGGACAATCCAATCGAGGAGATCCGTATGGTGCCGAAATCGCGTTCCCGTCGTTTTCCCGTATCCGTGCTCCTTCCCGCGGCGTTTACTTTTTTCCTTGCCGCCAACGTCCTCGTTTCCTGTACTTTTGAGCCCGCCTGGAAATCCGTACCGGCCACGAAGGTCGTGCTTTCCTTCTCCGTACCCGAACCGGTTCGTTCCCTGGACCCGATGCGGGCGATCGCGGCCTCCGCCGGTTACGCCTACGTACAGACCGGGCTTACCGCCTCCGAAGCGGTCATGTACGGACCCTACCCGGTTACCGCGGGCGAGCCTACGACGGTAACCGACATACCCGCCGGGACCTACAAGGCCATTGCGCTCGTTTTCAGCCCGAAAGAATTTACGGACCCGTCGATCCTGCCCGTCCCCGACGGGACCCTGGCCACGCTTTCCTCCGCGCTGGCAACCCGGGCCGCGGCGGACGGACTCGACCTCCAGGTATCCTGCGCGCTCCTTGCGAACAAGGAAATCCGGCTGGGGACCTCGACCGTCCTCGCCGCAACCCTGATGCCGGTGACCCCCACCACGCTTACGTCCACCGCGGGGGTGAGCCTGACTGGCTCCGGTACGGTCAAAACCGGCTCTTTCGTCAGCCTCGTACCGGGCTTCGCCGATACGAGCTTCGACCTGAACTTTTCTTCCCCCGTCGCCGGGACCTTGAACTCCTTCGCGGTGTATGACGCCAAGGGCGTTTACCTTCAGGGCAGCTCGACGCCGGTCGCCCTCGCGGCGAGCGTTCCCGTGACTTTCTGGATACCCAGAGCCTCGGGGAGCGCGTATTTCCTGTACTCCGCCTTCACCGCCAATACCCTCGACCTGACGGTTTCCCAGCCCGTGGTGCCGGGCGCGCCGACGACCCTCGCGCTGAACGGCGGCTTGGCCTACGCGACGGTCAACGCGATTCCGCTGACCTTCGTCCTTCCGACCAACGCCGCCGGCATCGCGAAAGTTTCCGTTTCGGGACTCAATTGCGCTTCCCTTACGGACGTGAAGCTCGGCGGAACCAGCGTGGGATTCACGGCGGCTGCCTCGGTCGTCACCCTGACGGCGCCGGTAACCTCCGGAGGAACCCTGGAGCTGGACGGCGCCCTGATTCCGGCCGAGGGTGCGTATACGGTCTCCGTAGCCCTGATCGATACCCTGGGCAGGGCCGGCACCGCCGCGACTGCCACGATCACCCTCGATACCGTCGCGCCCGTCGTGAGCGGGCCGTCCTTCGCGAGCGCCTACACGAATTCGACGTCGCAAACCTTAAATTTCCAGGTCCAAGAGGCGGGGTCCGGCGCCCTGATGCTCAATTTCTCCGGGGACGTGACAAGCTTCTCGACCGTCTCGGTCACCGTGAACGGTTCCGCCGTGACGGCTACCCCCACCGGGACCACGATAGCCCTTGCGGCCGGGGCGACTTCCGGTACCGCCATGGCGGTCTCGGTGACGGGCGTCCTGCTTTCGAGCGGCGACGGGAACAAGAGCGTCTCGGTTTCGGTGGGCGACGTCGCGGGAAACGAATCCTCCGCCTTGGGATCTTCCGTCGTCCTTGACACGACGATGCCCGTAATAACCGCGCTCAACTATTCCGGCTACCCGTTCTACGACATGTCTCCCACCCTCTACGTGGCGGGTACGACGATAGAAGTCATACCCACCGCCGATGACGGGAGCGGTTCGGGAATCCAGGGGTATTCGGAGTCCCCGAGCGGGCCATGGTATACGTCGGTGACCTGCGTCGCCGACGGCGGTTCCCACGTGATTTACGCGAGCGACTATGCCGGTAACACGACCGCGACGAACCTTACCGTCGTGCAGGATACGGCGCCGCCGGTGCTGAGCGGGCTTGGCGGGTCGTATCCGCTCCTGCAGCTTACGGTGGACGAGGCCGGCGCAGGAATCGCCTACGTGGATGTGCAATATGCCGCGGAATCGGGCGCCAGCGTATTGAGCGGGACGTATACCGGATGGACCTATACCTCGCTGGGAGACGCTGCCCTCAACGCCTCGCTTTGGGAGATGACCACCGGCGCGCAAACGGCGAATAGCTACGTATATTTCAAGATCGTCGTATCGGACTTCCTGGGAAATATCGATACGTATTACTTCTACCGGTTCTACGACGGGAGCTCCGAAACCTTGAGCGCGATAAACCCGACGTCCTGAACCTCCATCGCGTATCGGGCCGGGAACCTGCCCCGCACCCGGGGTGATAAGCCTCGGGCGCCCGGGTTGCCCCTCATCCTCCGAGAAGATACGCCAGTTCGTCGGTTCCCCGGGGAACGGGGACGTCCATGGGCAGGATTTTTTCGCCGTCCCTCGACGCGTCGGGACGGGCCCATTTCCTGTGGGAGACCGTGCCCGTGAGGCGGCTGTGGGGGAGTCCGAAGTAGAGCACGTCCCCGAAGCTTGAGGGCGAATTGCCCGAAGGGCGGCCCACGAGCTTTCCCAGGGCGCCGTCATGTACCCAAACGGCGAGCATGGCGGCGCTGCTGTAGGTTTTTTCGTCCGTAATCACGTAAAGATCGACGCCGGGATTCCCGCGCGCCTTATTCGAGGGCGCATGGGAGACCGAACCGGTCGTACGCAAATACCCGCGCTGTTCGGCGGCCAGGGGGGAGAAGCGCGTGACGGCGCCGTAACTTCCCGCTTTCATGCCCAGGGCTCCCAGGATCCGCGTACAGGCCAGGGAATTGCCCCCGGGATTTCCCCGTACGTCGACGATTACCCTGCGGATTCCCCCCGCCAAGGCCGTTTTAAGGTCGGCTATCGTCCGCTCCAGTGCCTCGTCGAGCCGGCAAATGCGAAGCGTAAGCAGGAAGGAGTCCCCGGCCATACGCCCTTCGGCGCTCGCGACGGGGACGTTTCCCGCGGGTTCGGGGCTTACGAAGGGAACGTCGCGCTCGATGGCGCCCGGGGACGTCGCGAGGCGGAGTCTCACCGTGCCGTCCCGCGGGAATCCCGCGGCGGCGAGGACCCCGGAGGTTCGGGTTTTTTCGTCATGGGCGAGGAGGGTTCCCGATTCGTTTTCCCGGGGGACGAGGGAGTCGGCCGCCGCGATCAGCCATGCCGGGTCCTTTCCGTCTATCGAGATTACTTCCGCGTCCGGTGGCAGTCCGTCGCCCGAGACGATCCTGAACGCGCGCCCGTCCCACGTCCACTCGAGATCGAGCGCCTTCTGTCCGTCAGGGGCGCGGAGCCCCGTATGGCCGTCGTCGAGGGCGGCGAGGAACCTTTGGGCGATTGTCCGGAACCCGCCCACCGTGCCGGCCGTCGGGGCGTCCCTGAGGAAGGCGCGCTTCGCCTCCCCGTAGCCCGCGGGATAACCGTCAAGGAAAGCGGGATGGCAGTCTTCGACGATTCCCGCGAGCCGGGCGGCGTCCGCCGCGGCCTCCTCCGGCCCCAGGGTTTCGCCTGCCCCGGGGGCAGGGCCGAATTCGAGAGGCCTGATCCTGCTCTGAAAGCCGACGGGCTGGGTGAGTAGGAGCCACGTTGCAGCGCCCGACCCCAGGGCGAAGATTCCCGCGGCGCAAAGGGCCGCCGCCTTTACGATGGATGATGGTTTCACGTTCGTTCCCGGTGTCTGTAATTCTCATGAATGTATCACGGGTTCGCCGCTTCTTCAAACTCGCGTGCCGCCAACGCGGGGGAAGCCCGCGCGCGCCCGCGCCGATAAAACCTCCGGCGAGGGACGTTCCCGAAACCCGGAGTGGGGGTGGCGGAAAAGCCCGGAGGCAGGTCCGGCCAAGCCGGGCTTGCCCGAGGATGGCTCACCTCCGGTGAGCTTGCAGCCAGGGGGGATTCTCAGCGAAGCTTCGAGAGGCCGCGTCGCTGACGCTCCAAGAACGCCCTGAAAACCGGAAGCGACACGACGCCTGTCGCCGGAGCTTCGTACCAAGCCTCGTACGGCCATGAGAAGGGGATGCCCTTGAGCGGTTCCGCAGGGCGAAACCAAAGGTTTCGCGCGAGGACCGAAGCGAAAGGGTTCCCCTTCGGCCGCCGCGCGCAAGTTAGCCAACCACCCCCCGGCGACGGGCGTTCCGCCGCTCCCCCTAGAATAGCATTCGATAATTTTATATACTTACCCCATTAACCAACTTGAACGACCTTTTCTCGGGTTTTCAATACCAATTATCAGGAGAACGAACATGATGTATTCGGCAGAAGTGGAACACATGTGTCCTCTCGCCAAGGCCGCGTATCACGGCCCGGCGCCCATCCC
>QKCE01000036.1 GCA_003245785.1 Spirochaetales bacterium
ACGGGACCGTCGATCCCACCGTGTCCGTCAAGCCGACCTACGGTTCCTCCGGTTCCCTCCAGGTGCAGATCGAGCAGGGCGCCCCCGTGGACCTTTTCGTCTCCGCCTCCCCCAAGCAGATGAACGCCCTCGAGGGCGAAGGGCTCCTCCTTTCCGGTACCCGGAAGGACCTTCTCAAGAACTCCGTGGCCCTCGTGACGGCTCCGGGGTCGGGGGTTTCCCTGTCCACCTTCGAGGACGCCGCGTCCCCCGCGGTGACCAGGATCGCCCTGGGGGATTTCAGGAGCGTTCCCGCTGGCCAGTACGCCGAGCAGGTGTTTACCGCCCTCGGCATCATCGATACGGTAACGGTCAAGGCCGTCTTCGCGAAAGACGTCCGGCAGGTGCTCGCCTGGGTGGAGTCCGGCGAGGCGGATTGCGGCGTGGTGTACGCCACTGACGCCGCGGTCTCCAAGACGGTCGCGATAGCGGCCGTCGCCCCCGGGGGTACGCACGACCCGGTCGTCTATCCCGCCGCCGTCGTGGGGGCGAGCGCCAACCCCGGGGCCGCGAAAGCTTTCCTCTCCTGGCTTTCCGGTCCCGAGGCGGGCGCGGTCTTCGCGAAGTACGGCTTTACGGAACCGTAACGATGGACTGGACGCCCTTCGCGATCTCGCTGAAGACTTCCCTCTGCGCGACGGCGATCGCCTTTTTTCTGGGCATCGCGGCGGCCCGATGGGTCGCGTCGCTCGGGGGAAGGCTTCGGGCGGTCGTCGACGGCGTCCTTACCCTTCCCATGGTTTTGCCGCCGACGGTGCTCGGCTTTTTCCTTTTGTTGCTTTTCGGGCGTTACGGCCCCCTGGGAAAGCTCCTCTCGCCCCTCGGCATAAGGGTCATTTTTTCCTGGGGCGCGACGGTGATCGCCGCGACGGTGGTCGCCTTTCCCCTGGTGTACCGCACGACCCGCGCCTCCTTCGAGCAGCTCGATCCCTCCATTACGCACGCCGCCCGGACCCTCGGGCTTTCCGAATGGACCATCTTCTGGCGCGTCACCCTTCCCGCGGCCTGGCCGGGCGCCGCCGCGGGCACCGTGCTCGGCTTCGCCCGGGCCCTGGGGGAGTTCGGCGCTACCCTGATGGTCGCCGGCAATATCCCGGGCAGGACCCAAACCGTGCCGGTGGCGATTTTCTTCGCCGCAGAGGGGGGAAGGATGGACGAGGCCCTCGCGTGGGTGCTCGTCATCGTCGGTGTGTCGGCCACGGTGACGGTGGCCATGAATCTCCTGCCCGGCGGGTCCCGCGCGGGCGTTCCCTCCGCCGGCCGTGGCAACTCCGCCAGGCCGGGCTGAGCGACGGAGGATCAACCGTGGCGATCAAGGCGGAAATAATCAAGCGGTATCCCGGGTTCACCCTGGAGGTCTCCTTCGACGACCGGGGCAAGCGGCTTGGCCTTTTGGGCGCCTCGGGCTGCGGCAAGAGCATGACCCTGAGGGCAATCGCCGGCATCGAAACCCCCGACGAGGGGCATATAGAGATCGACGGCCGGGTCGTCTTCGATTCCGCCTCGCGGGTCGACGTGGCCCCGCGCTTTCGCGACGTGGGCTATCTCTTCCAGCATTACGCCCTTTTCCCCATCATGACCGTCGAGGAGAATATCCGAATCGTTCTCCGGGAGACCGATAAAAAGCGCGGCGCCGCGCGCCGCGGCGGAGCCCTAAGGGACCGGCGCGCCTCCCTGGACGCCGGGGTTTCGGCCCTGGTCTCCCGTTTTCGCCTGGAGGGTCTCGAGCGCCGAAGGCCGGGCCAGCTTTCCGGCGGCCAGCAGCAGCGCGTCGCCCTGGCGCGCATATTCGCGATGGAACCCCGGGCGGTCCTCCTGGACGAGCCCTTTTCCGCCCTGGACAGCCACTTGCGGTCGCGCCTGGAGGCGGAACTGACGGAGACCCTCGCGGAACGGGAAGGCTCGGTCCTCTTCGTGTCCCACGACCGGGACGAGGTGTACCGGGTGTGCGAGCGGATGATCGTGCTGGAAGGGGGCAGGATCGCGGCGGAAGGCGGGGTACGCGAGGTGTTCGAAGAGCCGGGCAACGCGACGGCGGCGATACTCACGGGCTGCAAGAACGTCGCCCGGGCGCATCGGGTAGGCGCGACCCGGGTGGCGGTGCCCGACTGGGGCCTCGAGCTGGAAACCGGCCGTCCCGTCCCGGAAGACCTTTCCCACGTCGGCGTGAGGGCCCACCATATACGGGTCGCTTCGCCTGACGCGTCCGTAAACCTTTTCGAGGGCAAGGCCCGGGGCATGAGCCACGATCCCTTTTCCAAGACCGAATACGTCCAGGTGCTGGACGCCGCCCACGGCTTCTCGCCAACGCCGCTTTTCCGGATATCCGACGAGATCGCCGAGGAAGAAGGCGAGTTGCGGTGGCGGGTGTTCTCGATCGACCCCGCCCACGTCCTCCTGCTCCGGGGATAAAAAAAGACCCCGATGCGCGACGAACGCTTCGGGGTCAGGTGCCTACCACGGCAATAAGGACGGAATTAAGTCGGGTTACTTGACTTATGAAGTAAGTATACCAAGGCTAACAAAATCTGTCAATCCGGCGTTTCGGAATTCTTGCCGAAGTCGAGCGCCGCCTCCGGCTCGAGCGGCCGGGCGAACACGAAGCCTTGCACGTAATCGCAGCCGTTTTCCCTAAGGAACCGCAGTTGTTCCTCTTTCTCTATGCCTTCTGCCACCACCTTGATTCCCAGGCTCTTGCCGATATCCAGGATCGCGGTCACCAGCCGCGAGTTGGCCTCGTTTTCCGGGATACCCTCCATGAAACACCGGTCGATCTTGAGAATGTCGACGCGAAATTGCTGGAGGTAGGCGAGATTCGAATAGCCGGTGCCGAAGTCGTCGATCGAAATGGTCACTCCCTGGGACCGAAGCGCTTCGATACCGTCCCTGATTCCGTCGTCCATCCTGAATAGGGTTCCTTCGGTAATCTCGAGCTCCAGGCGGCGGGCGATGCCCAAGTCCCGCACCTCGTTTATCAGCCTTTCGAGGTTTCCCTCGGCAAAGAGGCTCGGCGGGGCATTGATCGAAATCCTGGTGAGGGGACGGCCCTCGGCGCGGAGCCGGGCGAGGAAGCGCGCCGTTTCGGCCAGGACGAAGCGGGTGAGGCTCCACATGAGGTGGCCGTTTTCGACGATGGGGATGAACTCCGTCGGCGAGATGGAGCCGAAGGCTGGGCTGTTCCAGCGGCAGAGGGCCTCGAAACCGGCGAGGGAATCGTTCGACAGGTCGATCTTGGGCTGAAAGCGGACCGAGAGCTCGGTTTCCGAGAGGGCGAGGGGAAAGGCTTCGCGCAGGGATTCGGCGCGGAGAAAGTCCCGGTAATGGGCGGCGTTCAGGGGGACGAAGGCGGCGATGTCGGGTCCGTCGCCCGAGACGAGGTCGTTCAGGAGCGTTCGCAGGAGGAGAGACCCTGTAGCCGCGTCGTCGGGACAACTCCCGACGCGGCCCGTGAAGGCATGGGGTTCCGGCGCGTTTCCCTGGGTAAAGCGTTCCGAGATAAGCGCGATCCTGTCGGAGATTCTTTCCCGCGCCGTTTCCGGGTCGCCGCCCTCGCGGAGCGGGAAGACGAAGGTATCCATATCGGTCCGGTAGAGTGGCGAAAGGCCCGTAAGCGGGGAATCGCCGAGCGTTGACTCGAGAAGGCCCGCGGCGCGCCTGACGTGGGCGTTTCTCGCCTCGATTCCCAGCCGGGCGGTGAGGGCCCCCAATCCCTCGAGACGTATACCCGCGAGGAAGAAGGCCTCCCGGTTCGTTTCGTCCAGCGCGGCGAGGTCCCGC
This sequence comes from Spirochaetales bacterium, assembly GCA_003245785.1. Taxonomy (GTDB): domain Bacteria; phylum Spirochaetota; class Spirochaetia; order Treponematales; family Treponemataceae; genus Teretinema. The sequence goes on from QKCE01000036.1 coordinate 3,817, forward strand.
TCGAGCCTTTGGCCGTTCGGCAAGCCGGTTTCCTGGTCCCGGAAGGCGAGTTCCGCCAATTCCGCCGCCTGTTCGCCCGCCCGGTCAAGGAGCCGGTTCGTGATCCATTGGCTTAAGGATAGGTAGATCACCGAGGACAGGACTTGCACGAAAATGAACAGGGGCAGCATTCGCCTTACGGTTTCCGTGGGCAGGGGACGGGTGAAAACGAGTCCGTTCAGGGGGCCAAAGGCGACGAGGCCGACGGCGGCGAGGACGCACCCGGCGATAATGACGTAGCGCCGTTTCCGGCTCATGAAGGCGAGAAGGTATAGCCCGAAAAATCCGAGGATCATGAACCCGAAGGCGTTCAGGAATACGTCGCCGCCGCTGAAGGTCATGCAAAGGAGCTCATCGACGACGTTGAAGGCGACGGAGGAGATTCCCAGGAGGCTGAGCCGGGAGTCTCCCGGGGCGAGCCTGAAGGCCAGGAACAGGATTAAGCCGGTAACCAAAAAGGCTCCCGCGCGCAACCCCGCGGTGATCGGACTGGAAGCGGGGCCTCCCGGTTCGCTCGTCAGGAACATATAAACGGACCATGCGTACTGCGCCATCATGAAGACGGCGTATACGGCGAAAACGCGGAAGAGGATTCTCCAGTGGTATCGTTCAAGGGTCATGTGGTCTCCGGGTGCAGTCGCCCCGAGGGGAAAGTGTAGCACGTTTATGATTGAATTCTCCCCCCTTCCCGCCGGGCTGTCAATGAAAAAAACCGGAACCGGGAGAGCGTCCGGTTCCGGCAGGAGAGAAAGAAATTTTTTACATGGGTAAGCAGTGAGAAGCGGTACCGTCGTACGGTATTGATTTACGCTAACAGATAATCCGCGGCGGGGGTTCCGCTTTCAAGGGAATCGATGATCGCGTCGATCGCCTCTTCGCCGTCGATTTTCCCGAACCACCAACCCTCGGGGTATACCACCAGGGCGGGGCCGCGATCGCACACATTGAGGCAGCTGGTGCTGGAAATCGCGACGTTGGCGAGCCCCCGGTCCGAAAGCTCGGATTCAAGATATTGCATGAGGCCCAACGAGCCCGCCTTGTTGCAGAAGCCCTGCGGCGTTCCGTTCATTCGGAAGGAGCCGCATACGAGAATGTGGTGTGCCGGTTTGGTCATGTCAGTTCTCCTAATAATAGTGTCGTGTATGGATTTCGGGACGCCGCGAGGCGCCCGCTGTTCCCGTCGGTCCCGCGCTCAATCCCGTCAGGCGCAGCCCTGCCCGGTGCCGCCGCAGGAAGAGCCGGCCCCGCATGACCCGGCCCGCCTCATGAGGACCTTCGGGATTTCCCGCCCGGCGAGGAGTTCCCCCACGGTGTCGTCGATGAGGCCTTCCACCGCGAGCACGCGCACCCCCCGGGCCTTCAGTATCCGCTCCGGCGCGGGGCCGGCGCCGGAGACGAGCACGGCGAAGCAGTCGGAAAGGGCGTCCGCCAGGGCGTCCCAGCGGGCGTCGCCGCCGCCGGGAACGGGGGTCGGGCGCTGCTCGACGGGTATCGGCTTACCGGTTATCCCCTCGCCCTCGGCTTCGTAAATCCAGAGGGTGGGGGCTTCCCCGAGGTGGCGGTTCACGAAGAGCCCTTCCATGGTCGCGACCGCGACGCGGGGCCTTTCCTCCGTCGGCTTTACCCGGCCCGCCTCGGCGAGAAGGGCCGCGATTTCCTCGTTGTTCTGCTGGCCGAGGAGGCCGGCGGCGTCGGCCCTGCACCTGGCGCAGTGGGACATTTGCTTGAGGCTCTTCCCGGCCTCGAATCGGAGGGCCTGCATCTCCCCCGCTTCCGGGGTGGGGGTACCGGCGAAGGCGGTTCCTTCCACGTGCATGAGGGGGATGCAGTTTTGCACGTCCGCCCCGAGCTCCCCGGCGACCCTGGCGATTTCCGCCACGTGGGCGTCGTTTACCCCCGGGATCACGACGGTGTTGATCTTCACGGTAACGCCCTTCTCCTTGAGGAGGCGGATGGAGAGGAGCTGGCGCTCGAGGAGCAGCTTGGCCCCCTCGACGCCGCGGTAGGGCTTGTTGCCCACCCGGATCCAGGCGTAGATTTTCGCGCCGATCTCGGGGTCCACGGCGTTCAGGGTGATCGTCACGTGGGACACGTTGAGCGCGGCGACCCGGTCGACGTATTCGGGAAGGCCCAGGCCGTTCGTGGCCAGGCAGAGGAGCTTGTCGGGGTATTTCGCGCCGACGAGTTCCATCGTCGCGAGGGTTTCCTCGGGGTTCGCGAAGGGGTCCCCGGGGCCGGCGATGCCGACCACCGCCACGTTCGGGATACGCTCGAGCACGGACTCGAGGTAATCCACGGCGGCGCCGGGTTCCAGCACGGCGCTCGTCACGCCCGGCCGGGACTCGTTCACGCAGTCGTACTTGCGGTCGCAGAAATTGCACTGCACGTTGCATTTGGGGGCCACGGGCAGGTGTACCCGGGCGGTGGTATGTCTCGCTTCGGGATTGAAGCAGGGATGATTGGCGAAATCCATGTTGAGCCTCCTGTTAGATATACGTGTAGCCGATTCCGGCGGCGTTCTGTTTCGCTTCCATGATCGCGTTGCACACGAGATCGAAAAGGTTCAGCGTTCCCCGGTAGCCCAGGTGCAGTATCCTCTGCCCGCCGATCCGGTCGTGGATGGGGAACCCGCAGCGCACCAGCGGAATGCCGAGGCCCCGGGCGAGGAAAAGGCCCTTGCCGTTCCCGATGGCGAGGTCCGCCCCGAGCCCCTTGGCCTGCTCCAGCATGGTGGCGAAGTCCGCCTCCGGCCCGCCGGTCAGCACGACCTTGATCCCGATCTCCGCGAGGAGGGAGCCGATTCCCTCGACCAGGTCGTCCTCCCCGTAGAGGATCGCCTTCTTCCCCGCGACGTACTTGTGGCCGTCGATGTAGGCGTCCACCAGGCGGCCCCGGGCGCGAACCCAGGATTCCGGAACCGGGGTCCCGGTCGCCTCGGAAAGGAGGGCGAAAAACCGGTCCGTGTTCTCTACCCCGATGGGGAGGGGAATCCTCGAGAGGGGAACCCCCCGCTTCTCGTCGAGCCAAACCCCGGCGTCCCGGTCCGGCGTGACCGAGGTGCCGAGGCCCAGGGTGCGCGACGCGCGTCCCATTGCCCGAATCGAGTCGAGGGGGGTTCCCCCTTCCGGATGCTTCCGGTATTCCTCCCACGAGACTCCGTCCAGGGTTTCCGAATAATCAGGAAGGAGGGTATATGCGGTTCCAAAGGAGGTAAGGATCGCGTGGAGTTCCCGGAGGTCCTCCGTGGAGACGAATCCCGAAAGCACGTTGATGCGGGCCTTCGCCGCGGCGTCGCCCGCGGCGGGCGCGGGGTCTTCCCCCGCCGGTACCATGGTCGAGACGGCGGCGCGGACCGCGGCGTGAAAGCCTTCCATGTGGGTTCCCGCGTAGCTCGGCGTCGAGGCGTAGAAGATCGCGGGCGATTCGCCGGTCGTGACCGCCGTCGCGGCGAGGCGTTCCCGCTCCGACTTGTAGCGGGTCAGGTACATGGGCACGTTCTCCCCGATGGTCTCCGAAAGGCAGGTAGAGGCGACGCCGATCGCCTTCGGTTCGTATTGCCGGCTCACGTTGTCCAGGGCCTTCCCGAGGTTCAGCTCGCCGCCGAAGATCGCCGCCGACTCGGTGAAGTTCGAGCTCGCGATATCGATGGGCTCGCGGAAATGGCTAATCCCGTAGCGCCTTATGTAGGTGGAGCATCCCTGGGACCCGTGAAGGAGGGGAATGCAGCCCTCGATGCCGAGATAGGCGAAACTCGCGCCGAGGGGGGCGCAGAGCTTGCAGGCGTTGCGGGTGGACACGAAGGGTTCCCCGGCGCCCCGGCCCGTAGCGGCCTTTGCCGACGGGGCGGCTTTCGCCGCGGCGGCGGGCGCTTCCGTTATGGTCGCGTAGTCGCTCATTCGGTACCCCCTCTCTTTCCCCATTTCTCCCGCGCCGGGGAAAAGCGCCACACGGGGCTCATGGCCGAGGCGTGCACTTCCCGGGCGAAATTCGCCATGCCCTCGAAGCCCGCGAGGGCTTCCTTCCGTTCGTGGTTGTGGTCGCAAAAGGCGATCCCCATCTTGTAGGCGATGGGCCGCTCCTTCACGCCGCCGATCAGGAGGTCCGCCCCTTTTTCGAGGACGAACTTCGAAAGTTCGAGCGGGTTCGTGTCGTCGCAGATGATCGTTCCCTCGCCGGTTATTTCCTTCAGGTACTCGTAGTCTTCCTTCGTGCCCGTCTGGGAGCCTACGACCACGGTTTCCATGCCGAGGTGCCGCAGGGCCTTCACGAGGGAGAAGGACTTGAACGAACCGCCCACGTAAATCGCGGCTTTCTTGCCCGCGAGATCCTTCCTGTAGGAGGCGAGCTCCGGCAGGAGGTCGGTCACCTCTTCCCGCACGAGCTCCGCCGTGGCCTTTTTCACTTCCTCCGCCCCGGGGGTTCCCTTGGCGGCGAAAAATTCCGCCACGTCGTAAAGCGCCTTGGACATATCCTCTATGCCGAAATAGGAAACCCGAATGTAGGGAATCCCGTATTTTTCTTCCATTAATTTCGCGAGATAGGTCATGGATCCCGAGCACTGGACCACGTTCAGCTTGGCTCGGTGGGCCCGTCCTATCTCGTCGACCCGGCCGTCGCCGGTAACGCAGGACACCACCTCGATTCCCATTCGCCGGTAGTAGTCCTTGATGATCCAGGTCTCGCCGGCGAGGTTGAACTCGCCGAGGATGTTTATCGAAAGGGGCCCGACCGGGGTCGAGTCGTCGCGGCCGACGAGCCGGAACACCGCCTCGCAGGCCGCCTTGTATCCGTCTTTTTTGGTTCCCTTGAAGCCCTCGGAGTGCACCGAGATGACCGGGATACCCGATTCGCGGGTTGCCTTGGAGCACACCGCGTCTACGTCGTCGCCGATGAGGCCGACGATGCAGGTGGAATACACGAAAGCCGCCTTGGGCTTGTATTCGGCGATGAGCTCCATGAGGGCCGCGGAGAGTTTTTTCTCCCCGCCGTAAATGACCTCCTTCTCGTGGAGGTCCGTCGAAAAGCTCATCCGGTGGAGCTGGGGCCCGCTCGACATGGAGCCGCGGATGTCCCAGGTGTAGGCGGCGCAGCCGATGGGGCCGTGGATGAGGTGGAGGGCGTCCGCGATGGGGTAGAGCACCACGCGGGACCCGCAGAAAACGCACGCCCGCTGGCTCACGGAGCCCGCGGCGCTCGCCTTGCCGCACTCGATGCCGAAGGAGTCTTTCCCCTTCTCGAAAACCTGGCTCTTTCTCTCGTTCAGTATGTCGATCACGGTTTAAGCCCTCCTTCGGCGCGATGCGGGTGAATCTCCCCGGGCTCCCGACCGGCTGGCGGCCGGGAGCCCGGGTCGATATTCGGTTACATTACGAGCTCGAACTTCTCTTCCGGGGCGTCCCGGTCCTGGCGGTCCATGAAGACGTCCAGTACCTTCTCGAGGAGCCTGAGGGCGCCCCGGTACCCGGTGATCGGGAAGTAGGAGTGTCCCACCCGGTCGTAGATCGGGAAGCCGATCCGGATCAGGGGAATGTCCATGTCCCGGGCGATGTACTTGCAGTACGTGTTGCCGAGGATCAGGTCGGGCGCGTTGTCCTTCACCATCTGGTGGAAGAGGAACATGTCCGCCTGGGGCCCGGTCTTCACGGCCACGGACTCGCCGGCGATTTCCTTTATCCTGCGCTCGAACTTCGGGCCCGGATGGGTGCCCGAAACCACGTGGAGCACCTCCATGCCGGCGTCCTTGCAGAACTGGACCATGCCGACGAGGATATCGGGATCCCCGACGAGCGACACCTTCTTTCCGTAGGTGTACTGGTTCATGTCGCACAGGACGTCGACAGCCTGGCCGCGCTCGAGGAGGAGCGATTCGGGTACTGGCACGCCCGCTTCCTTCCGGAGAAGGTCGACGAACTTGTCGGTCGCCGCGATTCCCACGGGCAGGTCGATGATCTCGCAGGGCACCTTGCACTTGGTGTCGAGGAGCTTCGCGGCGGCCATGGCGCCCACGCGGCCCAGGGCCACGGTGAGCTTCGAGTCGCCGGAGCTTTCGATCTCCTCGACCGTCGCGCCGCCCTTCGGGTACATGCGGAACTTGCCGTCCATGGGCCCGTTCACCACGTCGGAGGTGTCGGGGAACATCACGTAGTCCACGCCCATCTCGGAGGCGATGTGCTTGATCTCGCTCATGTCGCTCGGCTCGATGAAGCTCGGGATCAGGTTGATCCGCTTGTTCGTCTTGCCGGTGGACTTCGCGAAGTACTGCACCAGGGCGGCGGTCATGTTCGAGTACCCGGTAACGTGGGAACCCTTGAAGCTCGGGGTGCTCGCGTGGATCACGATCTTCCCCGGTGGGATCTTGCCCTCGCTCTTCGCCTTGTTGATGATCTGCGGCAGGTCGTCGCCGATCGTCTCGGAAAGGCAGGTGGTGTGCACCGCCACGATATCCGGGTCGTAGAGGGTGAAGATGTTCGTGAAGGCTTCCAGGATATTCGCCTGGCCGCCGAACACGGACGCGCCCTCGGTGAAGGAACTCGTGGTCGCCATGACCGGGTCCTTGTAGTGCCTGGTCAGGGCGCTCCGGTGGTAGGCGCAGCAGCCCTGGGAGCCGTGGCTGTGGGGCATGCACTTGTGCACGCCCAGGGCCGCGTACATGGCCCCGACGGGCTGGCAGGTCTTGGCCGGGTTGATGGTGAGCGCCTTCCTTTCGGCTACCCCCTCCGGCGTATGTCGCAACAGCATGTCGTTCTCCTTATCAGCCCACGTGGGCGTAGCTCGCGCTGAGCTCGGGCTCGTCGGCCCAGGGCGTCTTCGCGAGGCGGAACGCGTTGGAGTTCACCAGGCGGTCTATTTCCTTGTAGAAGTTGACCGCGCCGACGAAGCCCGCGTAAGGCCCCATGTAATCGTAACTGTGGAGCTGCTTCATCGGGATTCCCGACTTCTGGACCACGTACTTCTCCTTGATGCCCGCGGCGATAATGTCCGGCTTGTACCACTCGATCAGCTTGTCCATCTCGTAGTGGTTCATGTCGTCGATAACCAGGGTCTTCTGGCCCATCTCGGGCATCATTCCCTTGTAGTCGCTGAACTCGAAGCCGGCCGCCTCGCGCTTCGCCTTCTCTTCCTCGGAGATGCGCGGGTTGTAGCGCGTCGCGTCCGGGGTTACGGTTAGCTCCTCGATGTTCCGCGAGTCGGCGTCCACGACGATGCTCGGGAGCACCTTGCGCCCCTCGTAGTCGTCGCGGTGGGCGAACTCGTAGCCCGCGGCCACGGTCTGGATCCCGATCTCGGCGAAAAGCTCCTGGTAGTGGTGGGCGCGGGAACCGCCGACGAAGAGCATGGCGGTCTTGCCCTCGCACCTCGCCTTCAGCTCGGACCGAACCTTCTCGACCGCGAGGAGTTCCTCCTCGACGACCTTCTTGGTCCGCTCGATCAGCTCGGGGTCGCCGAAGAACTCGGCGATCTTGATGAGCGACTTGGCCGAGGCCTCGGCGCCCACGAAGTTCACCTTGAACCACGGGATACCGTACTTCTTCTCCATCATCTCCGCGAGGTAGTTGATGGAGCGGTGGCACATGACCACGTTCAGGTCCGCGGTGTGGGCGCTCGTGAACTCGTCGTAGGTCGAGTTACCCGAGAAGGTCGAGTGCAGGGTCATGCCGCACTTTTCCACGATCCGCTCGATCTCGAAGGCGTCGCCGCCGATGTTGTACTCGCCCAGGATGTTGAAGCGGAACTTCCCTTCCTTGGCCTTGTCGTTGAGGCCCACCACGTCGGTGAACACCTTGTTGTTCGCCACGTGGTGGCCTGCGGACTGGCTGACGCCCTTGTACCCCTCGCAGGAGAACCCGAAGATATTCACGTCGGGGTACTTGGCCTCCATCTCGCGGGCCACGGCGTGCACGTCGTCGCCGATGAGGCCGACGGGGCAGGTGGCGAATATGCCGATCGCCCGGGGGTGGAACAGGGCCACCGCCTCGTCGATCGCCGCCTTGAGCTTCTTCTCGCCTCCGAAGATTATCTCGTCTTCCTGGAGGTCGGTGCTCATGGCGTAAGGCATGTAGTTCTCGTGCTCGAGGGACTCCGGCTTGGTCTGGTTGCGCCGGGTGAGCCAGCTGTAGAAACCGCAGCCGATCGGGCCGTGGGTAATCTGCAGGATGTCCCGGGTCGGCCCGAGGACGACGCCCTTGCAGCCCGCGTAGGAGCAGCCGCGCATCGTCAGGATTCCCGGGGCGGTCCTCGAGTTGGCGAGGATCTCGGGCACCGCGTCCGCGGCCCCGACCTCGTTCACGAGGATCTGTCTCTTCCTCTTCTTCGCGAGTTTCGGGGAGTACTTCTCGAGTACCTCTTCCCGGAAAGCCTCGCCGTTGATTTCCATTACGGTATCGGACATTCGGTCCCCCTTATTCGTCGAGCGTCTCGTCGCCGGTTTCGCCGGTGCGGATGCGCACGGAGTTCGAGACCGGCAGGACGAAAATCTTTCCGTCCCCGGACTTTCCGGTCTTGTTGACGCCGATTATGGTGTCCACGGTCTTTTTCACGAGCTTGTCGGGAACGACCACGGAGACCATCCGCTTCGGGATCAGGCGCCCGGCGTTTCCGAGCTCCTCCATCTTTTCCTCGTACTGCTTTTCGGCCCCGTTGAGGGAGATCATCTCGACGACGCCCTTTCCGCGCCCGAGGCATTCCTTCGCGTGCAGGGAGGTAATCCCGGCGGCCGCGAGGGCGCGTTTGGTCTGGTTCATCATGTTCATTCGGACGATGGCCATAACTTCTTTCATGTTAGGCTTCCTCCGCGCTTGTTTCCTTCACGGCGGAGCTTACGGTGTACATTTCCTCCACGGGGGAGATGAAGATCTTGCCGTCGCCGAAGGCGCCCTTCGACCCGGTGCGCGCCTCGTCCATGATGGTCTTGATCACGAAATCCTTGTCCTTCGACTTCACGACCATCATGAGGAGTTCCTTCGGCACTTCGTCGTAGGTTACCTCGCCGATCTTGATTCCGCGCTGCTTGCCGCGGCCCGCCACGTTCATGCGCGTCACGGCGGGGAACCCCTCGGCCATGAGCTTCGCCATCACCGCGTCCACTTTCTCCGGACGCACGATTGCCCTGATCATTACCATTTTCAGTTCCCCTTATTAGTCGGCGATGCCGAATTCCATGAGCAGCTTTTCGAGTTCCTCGATGGCCAACGGCTTCGGGATCACGAACTTCTCGTTCTTCTCGATCGCTCGGGCGAGCTGGCGGTATTCCTCCGCCTGGTTCACCGTGGCGTCGTAGTCGATGACCGTCTTCTTGTTGATCTCCGCGCGCTGTACCATGTTGTCGCGGGGAACGAAGTGGATCATCTGGGTGCCGAGCTTCTCGGCGAGGGCCTGGATGAGCTCCGCCTCGCGGTCGACCTTGCGGCTGTTGCAGATGAGCCCGCCGAGGCGGACGGTGCCCGCTTCAGCGAACTTCATGATGCCCTTGCAGATGTTGTTGGCGGCGTACATGGCCATCATCTCGCCGGAGCAGACGATGTAGATTTCCTCGGCCTTACCGTCGCGGATCGGCATGGCGAACCCGCCGCACACGACGTCGCCGAGGACGTCGTAGAAGGTATAGTCCAGCTTGTACTGCTCGTCGAACGCGCCGAGCTGCTCCAAGAGGTTGATCGAGGTAATGATGCCGCGGCCGGCGCATCCGACTCCCGGCTCCGGTCCGCCCGACTCGACGCAGCGGGTATTCTTGAAGCCGGGCTTCACCACGTCGACGAGGTCAAGGTCTTCGCCTTCTTCCCGCAGGGTGTCGAGCACCGTCTTCTGCGAGAGTCCGCCCAAGAGGAGTCGCGTCGAATCCGCCTTCGGATCGCAGCCAACCACCATGACGTTCTTTCCCATTTCGGCAAGCGCGGCGACCGTATTCTGGGTAGTCGTGGACTTCCCGATGCCGCCCTTTCCGTAGATCGCGATCTTTCGCATCGTCTTCTCCCGGTGTGGAAAAATCGGAACCATTCGATTCCGTTGCCTTATACAAAGCAGGAACCGTGCCAACAACGGATTTTTTCGCGTAATGTGCGGGAATATTTCTCTGAAATATCGATGACGGGGAATTAAAGCGTTGTGTCGTATGGAGTTATCGGTTTCGTGAAGGTCGGGATTTTATCCGGCTTAACGCGATCGAGTCGAAGGATTGGAGAAAGTCATGGTTAGCGTAACGGGGGATGCTACCGTTTTGTGGGATCGGTCGGGAACCGTCCTACATAATTGTAGGACTTTGGGAAATCGCCTGCTTCTTTTTCGCCCCGTACATCATGAGGTCGGCCTTCCTGAAAAGGTCGTTCATGTCCGGGCAATCCGCGGGGTCGTATCGGGCGTATCCGTAGCTGTAGGATATCGCGAAGGGATACCTGCCGCTCCGGTTCTCCCCGTCAAGGTTATGCTGAAGGCGCCGCATAACCTCTTCCGCCATCGCGGTATCCCCGGTTTCCAGGACGAGGGTAAACTCGTCTCCCCCGAATCGCGCCGCCTTGTCGCCCATTTTTATCGACCGGTGGAATATATCCGCCAGGGTCTTAAGGGCCGAGTCCCCCTTGTCGTGCCCCCAGGTATCGTTGATGCCCTTGAAATCGTCCACGTCGACGACGATGAGGTGGAACGGGCCCTTCCGGGGATACGCGTTCATCCGGAATTCGAGCCATTGGTCCAGCTGGCGGCGGTTCAGGAGGCCCGTGAGCGGGTCCCGCGCTGCGGAGCGGATTTCGAGGAAGAAGAAAATGCCCACCTGCAGGAGGGTACAGGAGGGTACGATGAGGGAGACGCCGAAATGGGCAATCTGGATCACGCTCGCCGCTACCGGGAGAAGGGTAAAGAACACGATATAGCCGGTAATCCGATACTCCACCCTGTGCCTGTTGACGAAGGCGATCAGCAGGAGATAAAGGAAAACGGCCCAATTTATCGCCGCGATAAGGCCCATACCCCATCCCCTGCGGATGAAATTATCGGCGTCCACGGATACCACCATGCCGTTGAACAGCGAAATCAGGGTAAGGCCCGCGCTCAATGCCACGGGCAGGAAATAATACCACTTTTTCCTCAGCGCCCGGAAGGACCCCGTGAGGTTCAATTCTATGTAATACAGCCAAAGGACGGTATAGGCGGGGTAAATCGCCATGTTCAGGTTCGTGATCGCCAGGAGCGCGTACCGGGCCGCCGGCCCCGGCGTTCCGTTCAAAAACCAGCTCGCGCCGTCGATCATGAGGTACAGCGCGTTCGTCGCGCACATCATGAGGAAGAATACGCCGGAATAGGTAAATTCCCTTTTCTTTATATGCACCCCGAAAATGAGAATGAGGTTCACGAAAATCGCGTAGAGCTGGACGTCGATGAGCCTGAATTTATCCATTCGCGGGCCCCCCTTCGCGGATTTCCCTCTTTCGGGCGTACATCATCCTGTCCGCCTCGACGTACAGTTGCTCGAGGGTCTGTGGGGCCTCCACCCCCGAAATGGCGTATCCCCAGCTCATGCCGATCCTGAACGGGTATTTTCCGCTTTCGTTGACGGCGTCGAGCTGTCCCTGAATGCGGCCCATCCTCTCCCGCACGGCGGCCTCGTCACCGGTCGCTAAATATAGGAGAAACTCGTCGCCCCCGAAGCGGGCCGCCCTGTCGTTCTTGTCGAGTTCCTTTTGGAGAATCCGCGCCGTAAGGCTCAGCACGTGATCGCCGGTCAAATGCCCGAAACCGTCGTTGATCGCCTTGAACCCGTTCATGTCGATCATGACTATAGTGAAAAGGCGGTTTTTCGCCTTACGGTTTACCCTGTACTCGAGCAGCTGGTCGAGCTGCACGCGGTTGATAAGCCCGGTAAGATAGTCCGTCGGTTCGCTCCGGATTTCCAGGAATATGAAAATGATCGTCACGGTGAGTCCCGCGAAGGGCCACACCAGCGAGGTTCCCACGAACAGGAGCTGGAGCGAATTCCCCGCGAAGGGGATAACCGCGAGGATGCCGACGATGCCCCGGGTCCGGAAATCGAGCCTCGCGCGGTTGCGCAGGATAAAATACCAGGTAAAGCAAATGACGAGCCAGGAGATTCCCGTCAACAGCCACACGCCCGGGCCCCGGTGGTAATGGTTGTCCCCGTCCAGATAAAAGACGAAGGGGGTGCCGACGGAAGCGAACATGACCACGAAGCCGATCAACGCCGGCTGCAGGTAGAAAAGCCGCCTCTTGAGGCGGTCCGTCGAATTGAAAAGCAGGAGGTCCAGGTAGGAAAGCCAGGGGGACACCATGACGAGAACGAAAAGGAAGTAAAGAAAGTTCGCCGCGACGTTAACCCTTCGGCTGAACGCGCCGGGAACGCCTTCGTACACGAAGGTGAGGATATCGAGGACGAGCATGAACAGGATGGTCGCGCATTGGCCGAGAAACGCCTTGTTTTCGGGCGAGTATACCCTCCGTTTCGCGACCGTGCCGGCCATCACGATCAGCACGAGCAGAATCGAATACAGCTGAAGCTCAATCCTCTCCACGTGCCATCCTTCGGTGTTTCGTTTGGCCAATCGGCATATCTCCATTATGTGCGGGACATGTCGCGTATTGTCAACGATTAATTTCCAGCCCGGGCGTGCCCGCCGGGCGGCAACGGGAACCGGGAGAGAGGCGCGCGGGCTTCCTCGAACGCGGCGCGCGGCGAATACCTAAAAAAAAGCCCCGCCGTTAAGCCGGCGGGGCTTTGGTTTCATTGTCGCTGTCGGTCAGCCGAGGCTTACCGGGCGGCCTTCAAGGCCTGGGTCGCGAGTACCACGGCGGTGGCGTGGATCGAGGCGCCGGATACGGCGTCGGTGGTTCCGTCGGCCTTGAGCGGGATCTTGGCCGGGTCGCCGGCCTTCACGATCGCGTCCTGCATGGCGACGGCCTGAACGTCCCATTCGCCCTTCTTGGCGGCCTTGCCCATGCCGTAGCGGCCTTCCTTGGACTCGACGATCTTGGACTTCTTCGCGGGGTCCTTGCTGGTCGCGCTCCAGAGCACGTCCACCAGGGTGCCGTTGACAACGGTGCAGAGCACGGAGTCCTTCCATCCGGAGTTCGCGTCGAAATCGGCCTGCTCGGCGAAGAACCAGCCGTCCTTCTTGAAGGTTCCCTTGGGTACCGGGGCGGTCTCGAGGGCTTCCTTCACCATGGCGAAGAATTCGGACACGTGGATGGTGGCGCCGGAAATGGCGTCCGTGCGGCCTTCCTTGTCGAACTTGCTGAAGTTCACGTCCTGGGTCTTCACGAGATAGGCTTCGACCGCGGCGGCCTGCTTGTCCCATTCGCCCTGCTTCGCGGCCTTGGCCATGCCGTACTTGCCGGAAGCCGCCCAGGACTTCTTGTCCGTCGCGCCGGCGATGTTCGAGGTCCCATTCCACTGGGCGCGGACGATCTTTCCGCCCTTTACCTCGACGATAACCTGGCTCTTCCATCCGCTCGACTCGAATTCGGCGGCCTGCTTGAAGTAAACCCCGTCCTTCGCCTTTACCTGGGCGAAAGCCGCGGAAGAACCGATAAGCGCGATCATCAAGACCGCGACGATAATTCGTTTCATTGTATCCCCCTATGGATAAATAAAGATCGATTCATAAATTAACCCCGAAAGGTAAGCCTGTCAAGGGTTTAACGTTTCCCGGCGCGCTTCGAAAGGAATGCGTACAGTTCCGGGCCTTTCCCCGACAGGGTTTCCCCGTTCAGGATAAAGCCCTGCTTGTTCCGGGCGTAAAGCACGATCAGTCCCCTGATCCGGGTGACGGACTTCAGGTCCGACATTTTCACTTGGGAACTTCCCTTTGCCGAGACGATTTCGATCCCCTTGGCGTTAATTCGCATCTCCAGGTCGTCGGGCATCCGGGAGACGATTTTTCGGCCGCGGAGATAGATAAACAGGGGTTGAAAGAACGGGAAGAGCAAAATTCCGAGGGCGATGAGAACGCGCAGGAATGCGTTGATTTCCGCCCAAAACCGGTATTCCAGGAGGATCATGGACAGGGTGAATACGATATTGACCACCCCCGCCATGGAACGGTAGACGTTCACCATGGCGAGGAGGAGGAGATTCGCGGGTCTTACCCTATAGCGAAAGGTAAACTCCATCCTTTCCGCGTTACCTGAACAGGGAGGGAAGGAAGAGGCTGATCGCGGGAATGAAGGTCACCAGCATCAGCGCCACGATCATGAGGAGATAGAAGGGCAGGGTCGCCTTCACGAGCCTCTCGATCGGCACCTTGCCGACGGCGGAGCCGATGAAAAGCACCGTTCCGACCGGGGGCGTCAGGAGGCCGATACCGCAGTTCAGGATGATCATGATCCCGAACTGGATGGGGGATATGCCGATGCTCGTGGCGATGGGCAGCAATATCGGCGTGGCGATCAGGATAATCGGCGCCATGTCCATGATCATTCCCAGGATCAGGAGGATCAGGTTCAAAAGGAGCGCGATGATTATCGGGTTGCTGGTCAGCCCGATGATCGCGTTGGCCGCCAGGGTCGGCACGTTCAATCGGGTCAGGAGGAAGCCGAAGATGCTGGAAGTGGCGATCAGGATAAGCACGATGGACAGGGTGTGGACGCATTGGTCGAGGACCTTCCAGACGCCCTTCCAGTCCAGTCCCTTGTAAATGAAGACGCTGACGATCAGGCTGTAGAATACCGCGATGGCAGCGGATTCCGTCGGGGTGAAGACGCCGAACACGACGCCGACCACGACGATAACGACCGCCGCGAGGGCCCAGAAGGAGGCCAGGAACTGCTTGACGAGGTTCCGGACGCTGAACTTGTGCCCCTTGGGATAGTTTCGCTTGACCGAGAAATAGTAGGACCCGATCATGAGCGAGCCCGCCAGTATCGCGGCGGGAAGGTATCCGGCGAGGAAGAGGCTCGCCACGGAGATGCCGCCGGCGGAGGTGGCGTAGATAACCATGTTGTGGCTCGGCGGGACGAGAAGCCCCTCGCAGGAGCTGGTTATCGTGACGGCCGTCGAGAAGTCGTCGTCGTAGCCCTGATCGACCATCATCGGGATCAGGATGCTTCCCAGGGACGCGGTGTCCGCCGCGGCGGAGCCGGAGATGCCCCCGAAGAAGTAGGAGGCCACGATATTGACCATCGCCATGCCGCCCCGCATCCATCCGACGCAGGCGTCGGCCAGGGCGATCAGTTTTTCGGATATGCCCCCCGACCCCATGAGATATCCCATGGTTATGAAGAAGGGTACCGCCATGAGGCTGAAGGAACTTATGCCCTTGACCATCTGCTGGGCCACCGTGGAAAGGGGGAGGTCCTGATAGAGCAGGCAGAGGATCGAGGAAAGGGCGACCGCGTAGGCGATGGGGAAGCGGATCAGGACCAGGAGCAGGAAGCTCCCGATCAATATGAATATGGCCATGCTGTTGATTATCATAGTGCGGTTTCCTCGCCCAGAACGAGCGCTTTAAGCTGTCTCATTATCGTTTCGATCTCGAAAATAACCATGGCGACTCCCGCGAGGGGAACCGGCAGGTACATCCAGAACCGGGAAACGCCCGGCATGCTCACGTAAAATCCCCGGGAGCCCAGCTTCTGCGCGTAGGCCCACCCGACGAAGATCATGACGAAACCCAGGACCATGACGGCTATGTCGGCGAATAAATCCAGCGCCACGATCAGCTTTTTGGGCAGGTACCGGTCGAGGGCCGACATGCGGATATGGGTATTCCGCCGGATGGCGAGGGCGGCCGAGAGTACCGCCATATAAGCCATGCAGGAAAGGACGACTTCCTCGCTCCAGGCCGGATCGGGAATAAAGGGAATGTAACGCCCGGTAACCGCGAATCCCGTAATGAGGATGTCGACTACCAAGAGCACTTTGCAGATAAAGAGAATCGCCTTGTACATAACGTCGTAAAAGGGCTTGATTCTGTCCGCGACCTGAAACAAAGCTTTCATGCTGACTCCATATAAACGGCACGGGAACCGAAGTTCCCGTGCATTGCGTGAGAAATGGTTCGCCGCTTCCGGCAGAAGCGCGCTGCTGGCGGAAGCGGGAAAACCTTATTTCATATCGAGAATCTTCTGGTACAGGGCGGCGTTCGAGGCGCTGGATTCCTTGATGATCGCGGCGCACGCCTTCTGCCAGGGACCCTTGTCCGCGACGTCGGTTACCTTCACTCCCGCGGCCTTGAGGGCGGCGAGGGCCTCGTTCTCGGCCTTCTCGGAGATGCTCCGGTCAAAGGCGGAGGCGATCTTGCCGGCTTCGGTCATGGCCTTCTGCTGGGCGGGGGAAAGCTTGTCCCACGCCTCGTCGGTGATGATGACCTGGACCGCGCCCAGGGTGTGGCCGTCGAGGATCATGTTGGGGGCGACTTCGTTGAAGGCCTTGGACTTGTAGTTGGCGATAGGCTGCTCGGCCGCGTCGACGACTCCGGTCTGGAGGGCGGAATAGAGCTCGTTGTAGTTGACGACCGTCGGGGAAGCGCCGAGGCC
This sequence comes from Spirochaetales bacterium, assembly GCA_003245785.1. Classification (GTDB taxonomy): domain Bacteria; phylum Spirochaetota; class Spirochaetia; order Treponematales; family Treponemataceae; genus Teretinema. The sequence continues at coordinate 20,332 of QKCE01000036.1, forward strand.
CTTGACCATACCGTTCATGATGGGGTCGTTGGACACGCGGATCTTCATGCCGGCCAGGTCTTTCATGCCGTTAAGGGGCTTGTTCGAGAAGAAGTGGCGGAAGCCTTCCTCTCCGTAGAACAGGCCGCGGATTCCGGTTCCCTTCTCGTGGGGCTCGAGGAGGAACTCGGGCGCCAGGGAGCTGTCGGCGAACTTCCAGAAGTGCGCGCGGCTCGTGAAGGTGTAGGGGATGGAGAGAAGCTTGGACTTCTCGCCGCCGTAGCTGGTGAGGGCGAAGGCGGAAATGCGGGCCATGTCGATGGTGCCGCCGCCGCCGAGCATGGCGTCGAGCACGTCCTGCTCGGCTCCGAGAACGCCGCTGTGCTGCAGGTCGATCTTGATGGTGCCGTTGGAAAGCTTCTCGACCTCTTCCTTGAACTTCACGTCCATCTGTCCGACGATGGAATCCAGGGGATTGACTTCGGCGAACACGAAGGTCACGGTCTTTTCGGCGGCAGGGGCCTTGGCGTCGGACTTTCCGCTCGCCATTACGCCCGTAAGCGCTACGCTCAGTACCAGAAGGCTGAGTACGATTTTCTTCATAAAAACTCCTTGGGTTCAAGGGATAAGGCCTGAGTTGTCGAGTGTTTCCGGATTAGTGAGAAACGGTTATCTCGTCAACGAAATTGCCTGTCCCGCAT
>QKCE01000211.1 GCA_003245785.1 Spirochaetales bacterium
GGCGGCGATGACCTCGATCTCGACAGCTTTATCGATCAATTCAACGAAACCGGCGGCCGCTCGGACGAGGAAACGGAAAAGATGTTCCACGACACCGAACCGGTGGACCTGGACCTGGATTTCGACGAAGACTATATCGCCGACGCGCAGATGATCAAGGAAACCGGCGCTTCCGTGTCCGAATCGGAATTCATGAGTTCCGAATTCGGGGTCGAGATGATCGACGAAACCGAAGCGCCCGAATCGGACGATTTCGACGAATTGTTCGCAAAGGCGGAAAGCGCCGAGGCCGGTAAGGGCGAAGGCGCGTCCGATGGCTCCGATCTCGGCATTGTGGAGACGACCGAATTCGACGACCTTCTGTCTTCTCTCGACGCGGCCCCCACCCCGGCCCGCGACGCCCCGACCGCCGCGAAGAAAGAGCCGGTCGCCCCGAGAACCTTCAACCTTTCGGTTTCCGAGGATGACGGCGCGAGCCCGATAGTCGCGTCGGTGACCGACGGCTCGGGCGAGGATTTGGACGTTTCCCTCGCGGGAAACGCCGAGGAAGCCCCCAAGGCCGAAGAATCCGCGCCTTTCGGCGAATCCGCGGGCATGATAGGCGGGGATGCCGGCGGCATCGGCGAGGAAGAACCCATCAGCTTTACCGATACCGAAATCGAAGCCGAAGAAGAAAATCTTGTCATAGGCGATATATCGGATTACAATGATACAACCGAAGCCCCGAGTACTGAAACTGAGGCAACCATGGCAGGGGGGGAGAATGTGTCTCTCGAATTTGACGATATCAGCGCAGTGGAAAAAGAGCTCAGCGAGATCGCGCCGGTAACAGGAGATATCGAATTGGGAATCAATAACGATAAATCCACCGAATTGCTCATGCATATCGCGGATGAGCTTTCGTCCATCAAGAACGAACTCTCGGTCCTGAAATCGGAGCTCGCGGGCATGAAGTCCGCCCCTTCGGATCAGGTCCTTCGGGAAGCCGAGGAAGAACCGCCCAAGGAAACAGGTGGCTTCTTCAGCGACGACGATCCCGACGAGGCCATCGCCCTCACGGGCGACGAGCTCAACAATATCCTCATCACGGCCGATTTTACCGAAGAGAAAAGCGAATACGGCGAAGGAGCCGGAGAGGCCTCGTCGGACGGTTTGACGGCCGAAGCCGAGGCGAAGACCGCCGGGGAAGAGTATGAAATCCCCGACACACTCCCCGACTCCATCTTCGACATTCCCAAGCTCGACGAAGACGAGGTCGAGGTCGCCCACGTGACCTCGATCGAGGAAGACATGAGTTACCTCGAGGAGCAGGAATATCCCGAATCCGACATGGACGACGTCGCCATCGACGAAGCGGGATCGGAAGGCATAGACTTCGACGACGAAAACCTCGAAGAACCTGAATTGACCGAATTCGACATTAACCTCGACGATATGGAAGGCGAAGTCCCCGCGGAACAGGATATCGCCAAATCGGAAAGCAGCGAATCCGCGGAGCCGGAGAGTTTTGAGGACTTCTCCGTAGGCGCCGAGGAACCGGTGCTCGAGGAAGACATGTCCATACCGGAAGACAACCTCGCGATCGCGCCCGCGGAAGAGCCCGACGCTGAAGAAGACTCCCTGGGTTTCGAAGAGTTCGCCGGATCCCCGGACGAAAACGCGGAACCCGTTGCCGAGTCCTTCGCGGAGGAAGAAGTTCCCGCGGAGGAAGAAGAAGTTCCCGCGATCGAGCCGACCGAGGCCTTCTCTCCGGAGCCCGAGGCGGCCGAAACCGATTCGGGGCTCGGCGATTTACCCCAGACCGGGGTAAAATCCCTGCCGATCGACCTCAAGGACGAAATAAAGTCCGTCCTTTCCTATATGGACCAGTTGCTGGAAAGCCTGCCCGAGGACAAGATCGAGGAATTCGCTAGATCCGAGCATTTCGGGGTATACAAGAAGCTTTTCGAGGAACTCGGTATTTCCTGATATGGGCCTGATCGATCGAGCCGAAAACGCGTTGGTACAGGAAACCGGCTCTCCCGCGAAAAAAAAAACGGGATTGCTGGGCAAGGTATCGCATGCCTCCCTTTATGACGCGCTGACGTCGCGCTTCTTCGATTGGCTCTCTTCCGTAAAGGCCGATCGGGGAGGCTTGCTTTGTTCCCATTCGGGCGGCCCCTGGTCGCTCCTGTGCGCCCAGGGACTGGACTTCACCTCCATAAACCGTTTCTCGCCTCCCCCAAAACTTATGGAAGAGACATTCAAGGGCTCTGCCGAATGGCGAAACCTGTCCGGAAAGGATCTCCCGCGCTTTCACGGTTTTTTTTCCTCGAGGGAAGCCGAGTCCCTCAAGGTTTTGCACCTCCGGGACCTCGGTCTCATGGGCGAGGTGCGGGTTTGCGTCGTCCTCGCCGAATCGGGCCTTTCCATGCACCGCTCGCCCCTGAAGCCCGAGGGCTTTGACCGGGCGAAATTCGACGAGCTGGTCGGGCAAATCCGCGACGCCGCGAAAATCCTCCCCCTGCTTACCCCGGGTCCCGCCACGGACCAGGGACCCGTGGAGGAAAAAGTGAGGAGCCTGTTGGGCTCGGGCATGACGGCCGTGCTCATTTCCCTTTCCCTGGAAAAAATATTCGGCTCGCCCGAGCGGATCGCGACCGATTCCAGAAATTCCGAGATTTACCGAGCCCTCGTTTCGAGGATCAAGAAAAAGGCCGGGGCTTCGAATATCGTAAGGGTTTGCGACGATTTTACCGTAAAGGTCGTGCTCTTCTCGAGCCAGAAAATCGATTTCGCCATGTACGTGAAGCAACTTTTCGTGCCCCTCGAAAAGGCTTTCGGCATTCCCCGAATTTCCCAAATCGCCCTCGAAAACGGCGGTACCGTCGACTCGTTTCAGGACATAATAAGCTTTATCCGCGGTGGGTCTTGATGGGTTCGGCTCCCGCGAAATCCCTCCATTCCCGGTACGATCCCGCGCGGGAGGCGGAACGTTTCGTGGCCGCCCTGGGCTTGCCGGACAGTACCGAATACATAGTGGTCTGCGAACCCGGGGAATCCTACCTCGAGCGCGCGTTTCGCGGGCGTTTCGCCGGATCGAAACTCATCTCGATACGCCTGCAAAACGATAGCTTCCTGGAATCCGACCCGCAGTGGGACGCCGTCTGGCGGCCGGGCTCCGGGCAGGCGCTGGAAGCCTTCTTGATGAACGCATTGCCCGACGAGGCCTTGCCCCTCGTTCAATACGTTGAGTGGCCCCCGGCGGCGGAGCGCTGGGACCGGGAAGCCCGGGAAACCCGCTCCGCCTTTCGCCACTACCTGGAAATACAAAAAGCCGTAATGCTCACCCGAAGCGCCTTCGGCCCCCGCTGGCTCAAGAACATGGCCACGAACCTCTCGCAAGCCCGTTCTTTACGCGTGCCGACTATCATCGACTCCCCGGTTTTTCTCGCCGGGGCGGGTCCTTCCCTGGAATGCCAGCTCGAGCTCGCGCGGCAAGCGCCCTTCTCCATCGCCGTTTCCTCGGCCCTCGCGTCGTTCAAAAACCGTTCGATAACCCCGGGATTGTGCGTCGCGACCGACGGGGGCTATTGGGCGCGCCGTTATTTCGCCGACCTTGACGGGTCATGCGCCGTCGCTGCGCCCCTCGAAGCGGCCGTACCGCCGGAAATCCTCGAAAGCCGCGAGGTGATACCCCTGGACTACGGAAGCCGTCTCGAGGCGGAGCTGTTCAGGGCATGCGCCGTCATTCCGACCCCGGCCCGCCGGAACGGCACGGTCGCGGGCACCGCCCTGGAACTCGCCCTCTCCGTTTCCTCCGGGCCCGTATTCGCCGCCGGACTCGACTTCCGGTCGTCCAAGGCCTTTTCCCACGCCCGGCCGCATCCCTCCGAAAGGGCATTCCGGGCCGCCGAATCGCGCCTTTCCCCGACGGCGAGCCGTTTCCTGACGATGGGCGACGGCGCCCTCGGCGTGTACGCCGAATGGTTCGAAAACAACGCCCGACGGCTTTCCGGCCGGTTTTCCCGCCTCGCGCCCTCGGGAAGGCCCCTGGCAGGAATTCCCGACTCGGACCCGGCCGACGCGGCGCGAGTGTTTTCGAAGACCCCGGGCACCCAAGATTTATGGCGCCTGGAACGGGCTTCCGATACGGACTCCCGTGACCGGGCCCAGGCGGTGGCTTCCTTTTTCGCGGGTCTCGCGGGGGAATTCGACCGGCGCTCGACTCCCGACGGGCTTCGGTCGTCCGAGGGTTCCTGCGCCTCCCTGAAAGGCGAGGGCGCGCTGGGGGAGTTCATGCAACTCGCGAGTTATCGCGGGTACCTGGAAATCCTGCCCCTTCTCGGCCGCGCGGGTACCGACCGGGCCGCCGCCGATCGGGTTTCGGCGGAATGCGAGCTGATGCGCGACGCGGCCCTCGCGCTCGGGAAAAGGGCGACGCTCCATGGGAAATGAGGATTTCCTCGCGGGAAACCTGAAAGCCCTGGAACGGGGACATCCCCGCTTAGCGGACCTGCGTGCCGCTCCCCGGCATTCGGGCCGTTACCGTTCCGTCGTATCCGCGAAAAACGGGTCGCCGGTTCCCCTCTTCGAAACCGGTTCGCCCGCCCATTCCCTCTACGATCCGGAGAGGGAAGCTTCCCGGTCGGTGGACGCCATTCCGCCGGATACCTACCCGGTTTTCCTCGGCCTCGGCGCGGGATACGCCCCCCGGGAATTTCTCGCGCGGAACCCGGACGGCGCCTGCGCGGCGGTTGAAACCGATTTGGCCGATCTGGCGGCGCTCATGGGGCTCGTCGATCTTTCCGACCTCCTGGGTGACAAAAGACTAACGCTCATACTCGGCCTGGACGGAGAGTCCGTCCTGAAGGGCTTGAGGGACGGATACCTTCCCGCCCTGCGCGGAGGGCTCCACGTGGTCCCCCCCTCGGTTCACTGGGCGGGCCCGGGCAACGCCGCGTTCAGGGAGTTTTCCGCGAGCCTCTCGACGGCCCTGAAATCCATATCGGCGGACTACTCGGTCCAGGCTCATTTCGGGAGGCTCTGGAACCGCAACTTTTGGCTGAACCTCTCCCTGGCGTCGGAAGGCTTCGCCCTCCCGCGGGCCGATACCTCGAAAACGGCGATAATCGCCGCGGCGGGACCGGGCCTGGAATCGCGCATTCCCGAACTGAGGGCCGACCGTGACGCCTGGTGCGTCATATCGACGGACACCGCCTACGGTGCCCTGGTCGCCTCCGGAGTCGTGCCGGATTTTTTCGTGAGCATCGACGGGCAACCCGTTTCTTCGATGCACGCCGGGGGAACATTTAGCCCCGGCACCGCCGTGGTCCTGGAGCTTTGCGGTAACCCATATCTCGCCCGCCTCGCCCGACGTTCGGGGTGTCCCCTTTGCTTCGTCGCCGGGGAACACCCCCTCTCCGCCCTCGCGGCGGATGCCTTTTCCCTCCCGCGAATCCAGGCAGGGTCCGGCACGGTTACGGTGGCCGCCCGGGACTTTGCCCACGCCCTGGGCTTCGAACGGGTCGAGTTTGCGGGGGCGGACTTCGCCTACGCGGGCGGCAAGCCCTACGCACGGGGCACGTATCTTGCAGAGCTGTACGGAAGCGCCTCGAACCGCCTGAAACCCGCGGAGCGCGCCTACGCCGCCCTCATGTTCCGGACGGAGACCGAAAGGCGCGCGGGAAAGGAAGGCCGCCTGGATTACCGCACCGCCGTACTCGATTCCTATGCCGCCGCGCTCCGCTCCTGGCGTCCCGCTGGGGCGCCGGTGTCGGGCGACGTGCCTCCCTTCGATACCCGCGCCT
>QKCE01000038.1 GCA_003245785.1 Spirochaetales bacterium
GAATTGCCCCGCCGGGAGTTCGACCTCCTGTTCAAGCTCCTGTCCTATCCCGGCCGCATTTTCACCAAGGCCGAGCTTTTGGAGTCCGTATGGGGGAATGCCTGGGATTCCGGGGAGGAAACCGTGAAAACCCATATGAGCAGGCTCCGTTCCCGACTCGAGGGGGTAGGGGAGTTCGACCTCGTTACCGTTAAGGGCCTCGGCTACAAGGCGGTAATTCCCGGGGAAGCCCGATGAAGGGGAACGCCCGTCGCGCGGGTCGCGTTCCGCGTCCGTCCGGTTCAACGGTCCATCCCTCGCGAGCCTCGCACACGGGGCGACCCCTGCGAGGCTGGGTTTTCGGCTGGTCGGTATTTCTCGTCATCGCCTCGGTATGGTCCTTCGGCCTCGTCGAATACCTCGCCTTCGGATTCTTACGCTTACCCGAGGGTTACCGTCCCGCCCTTGCCCTTGCCTCCTTGCCGCTGTTCGGGGCCGCCTTCGCGGGCTTCTCGTATCGCCTGTACGCCAAGGCATGGATCAGGGTTCGCGAGAGCCTCGCCGATTACGCCGAGCATGCCCAACGGGCCGAACCGGCAATGCCTGCTGACCACGCGGTTTCCGGCACTCAGGCCGAGAGGGCTGTCAGCGTCGACCTCCCCGCTCGCGACGCCCCGTCGAATCGCGACGGGCGCGGAAATCTGCATGACGGCACCGACGGGGGAACCGCCGCGCTCCTTTCCCTTCGGCGTCTTCTCGCGAAGGTCGCGGCCGCCATGACGGGCCTTTCAACCCTGGCCTTTGCCCTCGTGGAATTCGGCTCCTACCGCCTTTTGCGTATCGACTCGGGCTACGAGCCGATCCTCATGCTCGGCATGATCCCTCCCGTGTCGATCCTCGTTTTTTTCCAGGCTCGGCGCGTCTTTCCGCCGTTGGACCGAATATGGAAGGATTTTCCCGCGCCAGACGGTGACTCCGCGTCGCGCCTGAAGAAAAAAAGCGGCGCGGCGATTCTCAGGACACAGCTCTTTCGCATGTCCGCGCTCATTATCGTATCCTCGGTATGCGTGTACGGGCTCGTCGAATTCATCGCGTACAAGATTATCGGGATCGACGACGCCTATAATCCCGTCCTGTCCGTCGGCATGATATTCCCGATGGGACTCATCGTCGGCACGCTCTCCCTCCGGTTCGCCCGGGGCATAAACCGAAGGGTGGGGGAGCTGCTTTCGGCGATCGACCGGGTCGCCTCGGGGGAATTCGGGGTTCGGCTCGAACCCGGCGACGCGGGGGCCTTCGCCGACGTGTTCGCCCAATTCAACCGGATGGGCGACGAGCTCGCCAAGGTACAGACCCTTCGGGACGATTTCGTGAACGGCTTTTCCCATGAGTTCAAGACGCCGATAGCCTCGATAAACGGCTTCGCGAAACTTCTCCTCGCGGGTAGCGCCGACAAGGCCAGCGAGCGGCAATACCTCGAACTCATCGCGGCGGAGTCCGCACGGCTCGCGGAACTCTCCGACGCGACGCTTCTCCTCGCGCGGCTCGAGTCGACGCAAATCGTGCCGGACCTCGAAACCTTTTCGCTGGACGAGCAGCTTCGCCAGTGCGCCATCCTGCTTTCGCCCCAGTGGGACGCCAAGGGAATCGGGATGGAAGTCGAGCTCAAGCCGGTCCGATGGACGGGGCCCCCGGACCTGGCGCGACAGATGTGGATCAACCTGATCGGGAACGCGGTCAAGTTCACGCCTGCCGGGGGAACCGTGGCAATTTCCCTCGAGCGGGAGGACGGTTTCGCCGTCGTTCGCGTCCGCGATTCAGGCCGCGGCATTCCGGCGGACGAAGTCCCCCTCGTGTTCGACAAGTATTATCAGGGTAAATCCGGGCAGCCGAAAAAAGGGCTGGGCCTCGGCCTTTCGATAGTGAAGCGGATCGTCGACCTTTGCGGCGGCGAAATTTCGGTCGAAAGCGCCGTCGGCGAGGGATCCGTCTTTACGGTCATATTGCCGAATTAACGAAAAAAGGAAAATTTCCCAAAGTTTACCTTGCCGTAACCTTGGGCGGCTAACTTCTTCCCATCAACAGGATAGAGGAGATTAGCCATGAACTTTCAGGATAAAACGATCGTAGTAACCGGAGCGGGCGGCGGCGTCGGCCGGGAACTCGTCCTTCAGCTTTTGGCGAAGGGAGCCTCGGTCGCCGCGGTGGACGTAAGCGAGAAGGCCCTGGAAGCGACCAAAAAGGCCGCGGAAGGACAGGCTCCCGGCTTGGGCGGCGCCCTCCGGTCCGAGGCTCTTTCCCTCCACGTCGCGGACATTACGGACCGGGACCGGGTGTCCCGCCTGCCCGCCGAGGCGAAGGCGGTCCATGGGAAGGTCGACGGGATCATCAACAACGCCGGGATTATACAGCCCTTCGTCACCCTGAGCGACCTCGATATCGACGCGGTCAATCGGATAATGAACATCAACTTCTACGGCATGATGAACGTGACCCGCGCCTTCATACCCTCCCTGGCGGAGCGGCCGGAAGCCCAGATCGGGAACGTGTCGAGCATGGGCGGCTTTCTGCCCGTCCCCGGCCAGGCGGTATACGGCGCCTCGAAGGCGGCGGTGAAGATCGCCACCGAGGGTCTGCGCCTCGAGTTGTCCCGGACGAATATCGGGGTGTCCCTGATCCTTCCCGGCGGGATCGAGACCGACATAAAGAAGAACTCGGGCCTCGTCGAGGACGGGAACGCGGCCAAGGAAAAGGAAAGCGCCGGGCTCAAGCTGACGAGCCCCGCGGAGGCCGCCCGGGCAATCCTCGCGGGCCTCGAGAAGAACAAGGCGAAGATACTGATCGGGAAGGACGCGAAAATAATGGACTTCCTCTATCGGCTTTTCCCGGAATCTGCCGGGAAACTGATCGCCAGGGTAATGTCGGGAAACCACGGCGGCATTTTCAACGAGACGGAACGCCTACGCGATGCCGCCGGCAAGTCCGCCTGAGCCTGCCCGCACCGTAAACGGGACTCCCTTGCCCGAAAAGCCTTTCCTCGGGAGCCTTCCGGGGTGTCGCACCCGGGGGAATGTGGTATCATGCGCTCGCCATGATCAAGATTTTGGTAGTCGTACCCTACGACGAACTTTACAATCGCGTGCAGGCTTACGTCCAATCCCTGGATACCCGGGATTTCGTCGTCGAACTGGGGCACTTCGTGGGCTCCGGGGCGAACGTCGTCAAGGGCTGCGACGCGGATATCGTGGTGGCCCGGGGCATCACCGGCCGGGCGATCGCCCGGGAAAACCCGAAAATACACACGGTCGAGATCTCCATTTCCGCGGCGGACCTAATTTCCGCCCTCTGGAAATGCCGCGATTCCTACGGTCCCGAAGGGGTCGGCGTGGTCATCGTCGATCCGGACATTTGCGACCCCGAGCAGCTCCAGGACCTGACCGGCATCCCCCTTCACGTCCTGCAGGCCGAGAACGAGGAAGAGGTTTACGAGGCCATCGATTCCCTGGCGGCCCGGGGCGTGCGGACCTTCGTTGGGGGGCTGACCCTCTGCAGGCGTTGCGAGTCCCTGGGCTACGACGCCGTGCATATCAAGACCGGGGAGGACACCATGCGCCGGTCGGTCAACGAGGCGGTCGCCGCCGCCAGGTCCCTCAACCGTGAGCGGGCGAGGACGAACCTGATCGCGACGGTGCTCAACAGCGCCCAGGACGCCATGTTCGCCCTGAACCGGGACGGTATCGTCCTCGCGGCGAACGCCCAGGCCGCGGCGCTCTTTCTTCCCGAGGGCGATGCCCTCGCCTGCGTGCCGGGGGGCTGCGCCGGCATGGAAGGGCGCAGCATTTTCGATATCCAGCCCGACGGGTCCTGGGAACTCACGGTGGCGGCCCAGCCCGAGACCGAGGCCCTGCGCACCTTCGGCGACCAGCTCATGCTCGTCAAGACCGCGCCCATCATGGTCGAGTCGGAGAACGTGGGCGTCCTGGTAACCTGCCGGAACGTCGACGCCCTGCGCGAGGCCGAGCAGAAGATCCGCAAACAGCTGAGCAAGAAGGGCCTCGTGGCCCACTACCGGTTCGGGGACATCGTCTGCGAAAACCCCCAGATGCAGCGCCTCATAAACGTGGCGCGAAAGTACGCCCAGCTCGACTCCAACGTCTTCATCATCGGGGAGACCGGGACCGGTAAGGAGCTGTTCGCCCAGAGCATCCACAACGAGGGCAAGAGGCGGACCAAGCCCTTCGTGGCGGTGAACTGCGCCGCCCTCCCGGAACCCCTCCTGGAGAGCGAGCTCTTCGGCTACACGGAAGGCGCCTTCTCGGGGGCCGCGAAGGGGGGCCGGGTAGGGCTTTTCGAGCTCGCCCACACCGGGACCATCTTCCTTGACGAGATTGGGGAACTGCCCCTCCAGCTTCAGGCCAAACTCCTTCGGGTGCTCCAGGAAAGGGAAATCCGCAAGGTCGGCGGCGACGCGGTGGTCCCCGTGGACGTGAGGATCATCAGCGCGACGAATATCGACATCCTGGACAAGGTGAAAAGCGGGCTATTCCGCCGGGACCTCTACTTCCGGATCAACCTCCTCAACCTCAAGCTCCCGCCCCTGCGCCAGCGCCCGGAAGACATCGAAATCCTGTTCCGCCACTTCGTGCGAAAATTTTCCCTGGAAGCGGGCCGCGCGGTTCCCCGTATCGACCCGGTGGTCATCCCCCTGATCCGCTCTTTCGGCTGGATGGGAAATATCCGGGAACTCAGCAATTTTTGCGAACGCCTCGTCCTGCTCAATGAGTCGGGGCTTATCGACCGGGGCGAGGTGGAGTCCTTCTACCTCTTCGACGACCGGGGCTTGCCCCAGGACGCCCTTTTGTCCAAGGAAGCGGACCCGGTGACGGCGCCGGCCGCTACCGCGTCGCCCGGCGCGAACGGACACTTGCTCGCGAAGGACGACGGGCGAGGGCAGGAGGGCGAGAATCTCGCGCGAAAACTCGCGGAAAGCGGTCTTGACCGGGACGCCTTCGCGAAAAGCCTCGGGATAAGCCGTACCACCCTCTGGCGAAAGCTGCGGGAGGAAGGAACGAACGCCTAACAGACACCTCTTGAATGTTTCAAAAAGATGAAACATGTGTTTCAAAAACCAATAAAATGAAACATTATTTGAAACATACCGTGAAACATTAGTTAAAATCTCGGACTGCATGTCAAACGGCGCATTCCGGTTTTCCGAATTATGTGGTTATCGCTCAAGGAGTTAGCGAAAAAAACATGAAAATAGCGTAAGGGGTCTTTGGTTGGCATGAATTTTGCATTTAGTAGTTCGTATTCGACCTATGCTTATTCTAGAGGGAGACGAACCTACAAATGGAACAGAAACCGATCATAGGCGTGCTCTTGGGCGATGCGACGGGCGTTGGCCCCGAGCTGGTGGCCCGACTTGCCGCAAGATCTTATTTCGATGACTACTGCAGACCGGTTATAATCGGCGACGCCCGCGTGTTCGAGCTGGGCGCGAAAATCGCCGGGGTGGACGCCCCCTACGCCGCGATTTCCGACCTGTCGGAAGCCCGCTGGCCGGGCCCCGTGCCGCTTCTGGACCAGAAGGACCTCGATCCCGCGACGGATTTCGAGGTGGGCAAGATTAGCGTGAAAAGCGGCGCGTCCGTGCTCTCCATGATCAAGCTGGCGGCCAATCTTTTCAACGGGGGAAAGATTCAGGGCTTCTGCTTCGCCCCCTTCAACAAGGAAGCCATGAAAAAGGCGGGCTGCGCCTTCGAGAGCGAGCATCACCTCCTGGCGGACATTTTCGGCCACAAGGGACCTTTCGGCGAGATCAACGTGGTGGGAAACCTCTGGACCACCCGCACCACGAGCCATATTCCCATAAAGGACGTGAGCGCGAACCTCTCCCAAAATACCATCCTGCGGGCGATCCACCTCGCGGACGCGTCCCTGAAGAGCTCGGGGCTCGTGCGGCCCCGCCTGGGTATCGCCGCGCTGAACCCCCACGCCGGGGAGAACGGGCTTTGCGGCCGGGAAGAGATCGACGTGATCGGCCCGACGCTGGAACAGGCCCGTTCCGAGGGCATCGACGTCGCGGGGCCCTTCCCCTCGGATATCCTTTTCATCAAGGCCTTCCGGGGCGACTTCGACGGCGTGGTGACGATGTACCACGACCAGGGCCAGATCGCCCTCAAGCTCAAGGGCTTCGACGAGGGGGTCACCATAGCGGGCGGCCTTCCGGCCCCGATAGCCACCTGCGCCCACGGGACCGCGTACGATATCGCGGGCAAGGGCATCGCGAAAACCTCCGCGTTCGAGAACGCGGTGAAGATAACCTGCCGCATGGCGAGCCACCTCGTGGCCCGCGGCGACGCGGCGGCGAAAGGGAGCCTCGCATGACGGAGAAACGAGCGATCCGCTTCGGCTCGAAGCAGATCATCCCCCTCGCGGCCGCCGCGGTCGCCGGGGTATTCATCTACCTTGGCCTGACCGAATACCACTTTTGGGATCCCCTCAAGGGCCCCAGGCCGGGCTTCTTCCCGGTAATCATCGGCGTCGCGCTCCTGGCCGCGAGCGTCCTGGCCTTCGCGCTCTCCTTCAGGGAGGAAGCCCCCGAGTGGCCCGCGAAAAACTGGCTCGTGCCCCTGAGCGTGATCGCCATCATGGGAGCCACCTTCCTCATCGGCCTTTTGCCGAGTATCGCGGTATACCTGATCGTCTGGCTTCGCTGGTTCGAGAAGTATTCCTGGAAAACCACCCTCATCGCCTTCGCCGTGACCATGGCGATCGTGATGGGAGCCTTCGTGCTCTGGCTCGGCGTGCCTTTCCCGCACGGCCTCGTCTACGACGCGATCATGTATTAAGGGACCGACATGGAAAACTTTCAACTGCTTTTCGACGGCTTTACCGTCCTCTTTACCGCGCAAAACCTGGCCGCGACCCTCCTGGGCGCGGTGCTCGGGCTCATCGTCGGCGCGATGCCGGGAATCGGCTCCCTCGCGGGCGTCGCCCTGCTCCTGCCGCTGACCTACAAGTTCAACCCGACCACGGCCATCATCATGCTGGGAGCCCTTTACTATTCCAACATGTACGGCGGGTCCTTCAGCGCGATCCTCCTGAACATTCCCGGGGACAGCCCCGCGGTAATGACCACCCTGGACGGCTACCCCATGGCCACCAAGCGGAAGCGGCCCGGCCAGGCCCTGCTTACGTCGAACGTATCGTCTTTCATCGGCGGCACCATCGGCATGCTGATCCTGACCTTCATGGGCCCTGCCCTGGCGAACGTGGGACTCCGGTTCGGCCCGGCGGAAATGACGACCCTCCTTCTGGTGGCGATGACTTCCATCGGCTGGCTCGTGGGCGAGAACCCGGTCAAGGGAATCCTCCTGACGATGTTCGGCATCCTCCTGGCGAGCATGGGCATGGATACCCTCTCGGGCAGTCCCCGTTACGACTTCGGGAACATCTACCTCCTCGGCGGAATTCCCTTCACCCCCTTCGTCATCGGCATCGTGGGATTCGCCCAGGTGATCAAGCTGATGGAGGAGCGGAGCGCCAAGCCCCAGATAAACGTGGAAAAGCTGACGATTCGGGGAAGCCTCCTCAAGCTGCGCGACCTGAAGCGCCTTCTCCCGCCGGCCCTCCGTTCCGGCGTCATGGGAACCTTCGTGGGCGTCCTGCCCGGCGCCGGCGCGACCACCGCGGCCTTCATGGGCTACGCCGCCCAGAAGTCCTTCAAGAGCGAGGAACCGCTCGGAACCGGCGCCGTGGAAGGCATCGCGGCCTGCGAGTCGGCCAACAACGCCGCCGCGGCCGGCGCCTTCGCCCCGCTTCTGGCCCTGGGCATTCCCGGGTCAGGCACCGGCGCGGTGCTTCTCGGCGGGCTCATGATGTGGGGCCTCAACCCCGGCCCCCTCCTCTTTACGAACTCGCCGGACTTCGCGTGGGGGCTCATCGCGTCCCTCTTCCTCGCGAACCTGGTCACCCTGATGATCGCCTGGGGAGTCATCCCCTTCCTTATCAAGATCCTGTCGGTGCCCACGAAGATCCTGATCCCGATCATCACCGTGGTGTGCGTGGTGGGTTCCTACAGCACCAGCAATTCCATGTACGGGGTGCTGGTCATGTTCCTCGCGGGAGTGCTCGGCTACGTCCTGCAGAAGGGCGGCTACCAGACCGCGCCCGTCCTCCTGGCCTTCGTCCTGGCGCCCCTCCTGGAGTCCAACATGCGCAAGGCCTTCATCATCTCCCGGGGCAGCCTCTCGATCTTCGTCGAGAAGCCCATCTCCCTGGTCTTCGTGATCATCCTCGCCGGAATAATGCTGTTCCCGGTCGTCCGCCTGGTCCTCACCAAGGCCGGGGTCCTGAAGCCCAAGGCCGCGGCCTGAGGCGCAAAACCTGAAAGCCCGGTGGGACGGAAGTCCCGGCCGGGAATCGTCGACGGATCGAACGCGGCGGACGAGGAGTCCGGCGTTCCACATAGAGTGTCTTACGTAAAGGAGCAAAGAATGAACAAGCGAACCCTCGGTGCCGCGGTAGCGGCCGTCGCCTTGGCGGCGTCCCTTTCCCCCCTCTTCGCGAACGGACAGAAGGAAGCGGCTTCCGCGACCTTCGTCCCCACCAAGGCCATCGACTGGATGGTTACCTCCAGCCCCGGCGGCGGCAGCGACATTTATACCCGCAAGATCGCCGACATCATGACCCGGGAGAACCTGGTCGCCGGCAAGTCCTTCCTCATCAACAACAAGACCGACGGCGGCGGCGAGGTCGGACGGCTCCAGATCAGCCGGACCGCGGGCGGCGCCATGGCCGACCACACCCTCTTGACCTTCAACTCCGGCGACCTCATGCCGATGGTGAAGAATACCGCGAACCGCATCGAGAACTTCACCCCCATCGCCGTCATGGCCGTGGACAAGCAGCTCCTGTACGTCGGCGAGTCCGCCAAGTACAAGACCTTCGCCGAGGTGATCGCGGCGGTCAAGGCCGGCGAGAACGTCGTCATCGCCGGTTCGAAGGGCGACGATATCGCCACCTATCAGCTCCTGATCAAGGAACTCGGCTTCAACGAGAACCAGCTGGCCTTCATCACCAACGACTCGACCTCCGCGGCCATCACCGCGATCCTCGGCGGCCACGTGGACCTGGTGCTTTCCAAGCCCGCCGCCGCCGACCAGTACGTCGTGGCCGGCAAGCTGACCCCGGTTCTCGCCCTTTCCACCACCCGCTTTACCGGCAACCTCGCCTCCGCCCCTACCTTGAGCGAGCTCGGCTCCTACAAGAACGTCGAGATGCCCGTGTGGCGCGGCGTCGTGGGCCCGAAGGACATGAGCCCTCAGGCGGCGAAGTACTGGAGCGACGCGTTCAAGGCCGTTTCCGATTCCGCGGCCTGGAAGGACGAGTACATCGGCAAGTACAAGCTGGTGCCCGAGTTCCGCGATTATAAGGAAGCCGCGGCCTACATGGCCCAGTTCCAGGCGGACTACCTGAAGTCCATCGGCAAGTAAGCCGAAAGTGCCCTCGACGGGGAGGCGGTCACCGATCGCCTCCCCTTTTTTTCTTTCCCCGCGGGGAGGTTAATTTTGAAACGAATCGCCCTGATCCACACGGTCCGCAGCGTCCTCGAGGGCTTCGAGCCCCAGCTCAGGCAGGCGCTCTCCGGTCCCGTGCTGATCCACAATATCTTCGACGACTTCCTCGCCACGGACCCCGCGGTCCTCGGGTTTTTCTCCGACGTCAACAAGAGGCGGCTCGCCAACGACCTGGAGAACGCGGCGCTCACCGGCGCCGACCTGGTCATCGTGACCTGTTCCACCCTGACGCCGGCGGTCGCCGAGCTGCGCGGGAGCGTGGGCGTGCCGGTCCTGGCGATAGACGACGCCATGTGCCGCCTCGCCGTGACCCACGGCCCGCGGATACTCGTAATGGCCACCGCCCGGAGCACCCTCGAGCCCACCACGGCGAAGATTCGGGAGGAAGCCGGGAAGGCGGGAGTTCCCGCGGAGATCCGGACCGTCCTCCGGGAAAAGGCCCTCGCGGCCCTGAAGGCGGGAGACGCCGAGGGGCACGACGCCATCCTCGAGGAAGCGGCGCGGGAAATACGGGACGCCGACGTGGTGGTCCTGGCCCAGGCCTCGATGGCCCGGGCGGCCGGCCGCGTTGCCGCGGCTTGCGGCGTGCCGGTCCTCGCCAGTCCCGGGCTTTGCGTCGCCGAGGCGAAGCGCCTCCTGGAGGAATGAATTGAAAGAGCCGATGCGCGCGTACCTGCGCCTGGGGACGATACACCACGTTTCTTACCCTTATGATCCGGGCGCTTCCGGGGGCGACGAGGCGGTCAAGCTCGAAACCCTCAAGAAGCTCCTTACCGACGGCGCCTTCGACGCCGTCGAGATGGGACACTTTTCCGATCCAGCGATACGCGCCCGGGCGATCGACATGATACGGACCGCCGGGGTGGACGCCGTGGCTTTCGGCGGCCAGGGACTCACCCTTGGCGCGGGGCTAAACGTGAACGATCTGGACCCCGCGGAACGCCGACGCGCGGTGGGGGCCCTGAAGGCCGGGATAGACGAGGCGTACGAATTCGGCGCCCGGCATTTCGCCTTTCTCGCGGGGCGTTACGAGGACGCGACGGTCGAGGCTTCCCTCGCGGCCCTCGCCGAGTCGACCCGCGAGCTTTGCGTTTACGCGGCGGAACGGGGCGACATGACGGTGGAGATAGAGGTCTTCGACTTCGACCTGGACAAGAAATCCCTCATCGGCCCCGCGAGCCGGGCGGTCCGCCTCGCGGAGCTCGTCGCGCCGGACCATCCGAACTTCGCGATACAGGTAGACTCGAGCCATTTCCCCCAGCTCAGGGAGACCCCGGAGGAGAGCATCCTTCCCGTGCGTCCCTGGATTCGGCACGCGCATATAGGGAACGCGGTGGTTCGCGACCCCGCCCTTCCGGCCTACGGGGACATGCATCCCCGGTTCGGCTTTCCCGGCTCCGAGAACGGCGCGCGGGAGCTGGCGAGAACCCTCCGGGTGCTCCTGGACGCGAATATCCTGAACGAGAAGGACCGGCCGATCGTGAGCTTCGAGGTAAGGCCCCAGCCGGGGGAGGACCCCGACCTGGTGCTGGCCAACGCGAAGCGCACGCTGAACGAGGCGTGGCTTTTGGCGTAGGGGAGGGTTTACCGGCTGCCGCGGGGTTTGCTGCCCGCGGCGGCGTTTACCGGCCGCCGCGGGTTTTACCGGCCGCGGAGGCGTTTATCGGCCGTTGCGGGTTTTCCGGCGACGGGCAGTCAGGCTGGCCGCGTGACTTGCAGGCTACGCCTGTCAGCGCCCTGGGCCCGCGCCGGAACGCGGGGCCGGCCGCCCCGGCATCAATACCTGCTTTCGTGAAGGATGTGCTGCTGGATCAAGTTCTTGCACGCTTCCCTGTCGTCGTTCCGGAGGAGTTTCAGGATCTGGACGTGCTGGGCGATTGTCGCCCCCATGGTCGCCTCGTCCAGGTTTTGGGCGATGCGCAGGAGCTGGACCTTCGCGTCGAGCCGCTCGAAAAGCTGAAAGAGTGCCGAGTTGCCGGCGCTCCGGACCAGTTCGAGGTGGAACAGGCTGTCCTTTTCGAAGAGGGCGGCCCGATTGCCGATTCCGAAGTTGTACTGGCAGTCCGCGGCGAGGCGGGAGAGGGAGTCGAGGCTACCCTCGATTTTCGCGCGGTCGATACCGTCGATCGCCAGCTGTTCCAGGGCGAGCCGCACTTTGGCTATGTCCGCCGCTTCCTTCTCGTCCACCGAGTAGACCGTGGCGTTGCAGCGGGGCTTGAGGACCACGAGGCCGTATTCGGCTAGCCGCCGGAGCGCTTCCCTTATGGGGGTGCGGGAAACGCCGAAGCGCTGTCCGAGGCTTTCTTCCGGAATGGTCGCCCCTCCCTGGAGTTCACCCGAGAGGATTTGCCCCTTCACGAGGTCGTACACCTGGTCAGCGAGACTGTTCTGTACAATGATATCCGACATGATTACCCCACTTGTTCTTTGTATACAATAAACAGAAGTTGGATTTCCGTCAACTGTAACTTCTGAATAAAAAAATGAAAAACAAGCAAATCAAGTAAGGTTATGTATTGTAAGTATTTAGGTTGATTTAGGTTGCCCGGGTCCCAGCGAAACCGCTGTACGTGAATTTGACAAAGCATTGAGTCGGTGCTAGTATCCTGTATACGGTATACAATATGCAACTCGAAGGAGTGCGATTTGAAAGAGATAACACAGAATCTCCTAAAGGAGAAAAGGGACATCCCGATGACGGCGAAAGAGCTGGCCTTGCTGGCCGCCGAGTTCCGCCTGGGAATGTTTGACGTTCTGCACGGCCGGCAGACCGGCCACTGGGGAGGAGCCTCTTCGGCGGCAGAGCTGACCACTGCCCTCTATTTCAACCGGCTTCGGGTCCGCCCCTCGGAACCCGCTTGGGAAGACCGAGACCGGTTCATCCTGTCCAAGGGTCACGCGTCCATGAACCTTTATACGGTACTCGCCCACCGGGGATACTTCTCCCCGGACGCGCTGCCCGGTTTCCGGACCCTGGGTTCGTTCCTGCAGGGCCATCCCTGCATGCACAAGACTCCCGGCGTGGACCTCTCCACCGGCGCCCTGGGACACGGGCTTTCCGCCGGCCTCGGCATGGCGCTCGCCGCCGGGCTTTCGGGCAAGCCGTATTGGACCTACGTGATGTCCGGAGAGGGCTGCCTCGACGAGGGACAGACCTGGGAAGCCGCCATGATGGCCGCCAAGTACAAGCCCCGCGGCCTCGTGTACATGATCGACTACAACAAGGTGCAGCTGGACGGGACCATGGCGGATATCATGCCCCTGGGCAACCTCGCCGACAAATTCCGCTCCTTCGGCTGGCACGTGGCGGACCGTTCCTTTGACGGGCACGATACCGCCGATATCCTCGAGTCCTTCAAATGGCTCGATTCCGACGACGTATGGCCCAAGGCGGCGATCTACGACACCGTGAAGGGAAAGGGCGTCCCGTTCATGGAAGGGAAGAACGCCTGGCACGGAGCGCCCATCGACGCGGACAGTTACGCGAAGGGCAGGCCCGAACTGGTCGCGGACATCGCGGCAAAGGAGACCTTATGAGCGTGACCATGCGCGACGCCTTCGGCGCGAAGCTCGCCGAACTCGGAAAGTCCCGCGGGGACCTGGTGGTCCTCGACGCCGACGTTTCCTCCAGCACGAAGTCCGCCCTTTTCGGGAAGGCCTTTCCCGACCGGTTCTTCAACTGCGGCGTGGCGGAAGCCAACATGGTGGGCGTGGCCGCGGGACTCGCCACCGCCGGCTACCGGCCGGTGGTGAACGCCTTCGCGATATTCCTCGCCCTCAAGTCGACCGACCAGATCCGGAACACGGTCTGCTACAACAACCTCCCCGTAATCCTGGCCGGCGCCTACGGCGGCTTGAGCGATTCCTTCGACGGCGCGAGCCATCAGTCCATCGCGGACATCGCGATCATGCGCGCCCTGCCGAACATGGAAGTGATCGTCCCGGCGGATTCGGGCCAGGCCGCGGCCGCCCTGGAGTACGCCATGGGCCGCGACGGCCCGACCTATATCCGCCTGAACCGGAACGCCCTGCCCGAGCTCGGCGCCGCCGCCCCGGCGGATATCAAGTCCGTGCACCTTCTCCGGAGGGGAACCGACCTGACCGTCGCGGCGAACGGCATTACGGCGGCCATGTGCGTTGAGGCGGCGGATAAGCTCTCGAGCCTCGGCATTTCCGCGGAAGTCCTCTCGGTGCCCTGCGTGAAGCCCCTGGACGTAAGCGGTCTCGCCGCCTCCGTCAGGAAAACCGGCAAGCTCCTTACCGTCGAGGAACACAACGTCCTCGGCGGCTTCGGGGGCGCCTGCGCCGAGGCCCTCGCCCTCGAGGGCGTGTCCTGCGCCTTAGGCATGGTCGGCATCGAGGACGTCTTTACCGAGACCGGTCCCTACGACGACCTTCTGGCCGCCTACGGCCTCTCGGCCGCGAATATCGCGGAGCGCGCGGCGAAGCTTTGCCGCTGATCCGGCGCGGGGTCGCCGCCGCCGTCCGCGGCCGCCGGGCTCCGCGACTTTACGAAACCAGACAGACTCAAGATTAAGGAGATACGAATGAACAAGAGCATCGAAAAAGCCTACGCGCTTTTGAAGGAATGGAAGGGCGCGGACTATGTCTTCGGCATGGACGTCCTCGATCAGGTCGGCAAGAAGGCCGCCGGCTTCGGCAAGAAGGCCCTGGTAGTCTCCAACAACACCTACATGAAGCCCGTCGCGGACCGCGTGGCCGCGTCCCTCGCCGCCGCCGGCGTCGAGCTCGCGGGCGGGGCACTCGCCCCCGACGCGAAGCCCAACGCCCCCCGGGAGGACGTATACCGCCTTGAATCCTACATCCTGCACCACAAGCCCGACTGCGTGATCGCGGTCGGCGGCGGTTCCACCATCGACGCCTGCAAGGCCGCCGTGGCCCTCGCCGCCCTCGGCGCGGCGAACACCCCCGAGATCGACGCTTACTTCGGCGTCGGCATGGTCGGCGCCGCCCTCGAGAAGACCGGCGCCAAGCAGGTCCCCCTCATCGCGGTCCAGACTTCCGCGTCCTCCGGCGCCCACCTGACCAAGTACTCCAACATCACCGACCCCGTGGCGGGACAGAAGAAGCTCATCGTCGACCCGGCGATCGTGCCCGCGGTCTCCCTTTTCGACTATTCCACCACGGTCTCCATGCCGGTGAGCGTGACCATCGACGGCGCCCTCGACGCCATCGCCCACACCTTCGAGGTGTTCTGCGGCGCCAAGGGCGAAGCCTACGCCAAGGCCGCCGAGATCGCCGAGACCGCCATCGACCTCGTGGCTTCCTACGCCAAGGTACTCATCGCGGACCCGAAGAACCTCGAGGCCCGGGAGGCGATCGGCCTGGCCACCGACCTGGGCGGCTACGCCATCATGATCGGCGGCACCTCGGGCGCCCACCTGACGAGCTTCTCCCTGGTGGACATCGTCTCCCACGGAACCGCCTGCGGCATCATGAACCCCTACTACGCGATTTTCTACGCCAAGGCGATCCAGGCGCAGCTGAAGGCCGTGGGCGCCATCTTCGCGAGCCACGGCTACGTGAAGGCGGACCTCGCGACCCTTTCCGGCCGCGAGCTCGCCCTGGCCGTCTCGGAGGGCATGATCGCCTTCGGAAAGTCCATCAACGCCCCCACCAAGCTTTCCGACCTGAAGGGCTTCACCGAGGCGCACATTACGCGGGCCGTGGCCGCCGCCAAGGACCCCCAGCTCGAGATGAAGCTCAAGAACATGCCCGTTCCCATGACCGCCGCCGAGGTGGACGGTTACATGGAACCCATCCTCCGCGCCGCCGCCACGGGGGACATGTCCCTCGTGAAGGAAATGTAAGGAGAATCGGCCATGCGCATAGGCAACCCCTTCGGCGCCGGATACGACGATCTGGAACTGCCGGACAATACCCACGTGGTCGCCATGGTGGAGCCCGAGCGCGTGGCCGAGCCCGCCGCGGCGATCAGGGCCGCCCTCGAGTCGCCCATCGACTCGGAAGGCCTCTCCGTCATCGCGAAGCGAAAGCTCGACGAACGGATGGCGAAGGACGGCGGGAAGGCGAGGGCGACCATCCTCGTTTCCGACAATACCCGCCCCGTGCCCTACAAGGGCGAGGAGGGCATCCTGGTCCCGGTGATCCGGACCCTTCTCGACGCGGGTTACGAGGCCGGGAACATCCTGGTCCTCATCGCCACGGGAACCCACCGCGCCATGGGGGACGGGGAAATCGGCCGCATGCTCGACCCCGAGGTTAAGGCATTGGGCATCGAGATCGCGAACCACGACTGCCACGACGACTCCCTGCTGAGCTACCTGGGCAATACCCAGAAGGGCACGGAGATGCGGGTGAACTCCCGGTACGTAGAGGCGGACCTCAAGATCGCCACGGGGCTCGTGGAAAGCCACTTCATGGCCGGCGCCTCCGGGGGCCGCAAGGCGGTATGCCCGGGTATCATAGGCGAGAAGAGCACCTTCGTGTTCCACGGCGCCCCCTTCATGGCCCACGAAAACTCGCGGGACCTCAACCTCGCGGGAAACCTGGTCCACGAGGAAGCCGTCGAGGTGGCCACCGCCGCGGGAATCGACTTTCTCGTCAACGTGACCCTGGACGGGGATTTCCATATCACCGGCATCTTCGCCGGCGACTTTATCAAGGCCCACGAGGCGGCGGTCGCGCACATCTCCCGGAGCGTGAAGGCCCAGGCCCCCGCCGCCGACGTGGTGGTTACCCACGGCGGCTACGTGGGAATCAACCACTACCAGATCGCCAAGTGCGCCGTGGGAAGCCTCGGAATCCTCAAGGCGGGCGGCTACCTCGTGATCGTCGCGGACATCAGCGACATGGCGAATCCCGTGGGTTCCCTCAACTATCGCACGACCCTCTCGCTTCTCAAACTCATCGGACCGGACGCTTTCCTGAAGCTCATCCAGTCCCCGGACTGGACCTTTCTCCCCGAGCAGTGGCAGGTCCAGCAATGGGCCAAGGTATTCCGCCGCATCCCCCAGGAACACCTGATTTTCTACTCCCCGACCCTGGAGGAGTTCTGGTTCCCCGGGCTGCCCGGGCTCGACGGCCGAAAGTTCCTTTCCGAAGCCGAGCGTAACTCCCCGGGAAAGGGGTGCTTCGCCGCCGCGGTGGAAGGGGCAATCAAATACATCGAAGAAAAGACCGGCAAGTCCAGGGACGAACTTTCCGTCGCCTGGATCGAGGACGGTCCCTACGTAATACCGGAGGCCGTAAAATGAAACTCTCCCTCGCGATCGCGGGCGAAAACGCCCTTCCGACGGCCTTCGTCGTCTTCCGCGGCTTCGCCGAATCCATGCGCAAGGCCGCGGCCCTGGGGTACGACGGCGTCGAGCTCGCTTTGAAGCATCCCGACGAGATAGGCCGCGACGAACTCGCCTCCCTTCTCGCGGAGCACAAGCTCGAGGTGTCCTGCATTTCGAGCGGCCAGGTGTACGCCGCCCTGGGCTACGCCTTCACGGACTCGGACCCGGCGCGCCGCTCGGAACTCGCGTCCATCTTCCGGGGATTCATTGACCTGGCGGCGGATTTCGGGAAGACCGTGAATATCGGCCGGGTACGGGGCCCGATAAAGGGCAAGAAGCGGGAGGAGGCGGAAGCCCTCTTCATCGATATGGCCCGGGAACTGTGCGCCTACGCCGCGCCGAAGGGCGTCACCCTGATCCTGGAGCCCGTGAACCGGTACGAGATAGACTTCATAAATTCCGTGGACGAGGGCGTCGCGCTACTCCGCAAGGCGGGAATAGCGAACCTGAAGCTCATGCCCGACGTCTTCCACATGAATATCGAGGACGCCGAGATCGGCGCGACGCTGGAGCGGAACATCGCCGACGTGGCCTACGTCCACCTGGCGGACTCCAACCGGCACGCCCCCGGGGACGGCCACACGGACTTCGACGACATATTTGGGGCCCTCGGCCGCGCCGGCTACAAGGGCTGGTGCACGGTGGAAATCCTGCCCCTGCCGGACCCGGACACCGCGGCGCGCCGGGCCTCGGAATTCCTCAGGCCCTACTTCCGTCGCTGATTCAACTTCGAACCCGCCCGGGCGACTGGAACATGTCGAGGTTGTTCCCGGCCTTTTTTTTCAAGCCTTCGGACAGGGCATCCAATTCGGCCAGGAGCCCTTCATTCAGGACCGTTTTCGATTCGCGGACGAGGCCCTCGATCTGCGCGGGGGTTCTCGCGCCGACCACCAGCGAATCGATGAAGGGTCGGCTCGAGACGAAACCCATCGCGAGTGCCAGGGGCGTAATTCCGCGGGTTCGGGAAAGCTCGAGAAAGGCCTTGAGGGTGGTTTCCGTTTCGGTTTCCATGCCGGGACCCCCGTGGCCGGCCGCCGGCCTCGCGGACGAAAAATGGAGGGTCCTTTTGCGGCCCTCGGGGAAATCCTCGAGGCTCGGGTATTTGCCGCTGAGGAGTCCCTGCTGGAAGGTGGAGTAAGCCCATATCCTCTTTCCCTGGGCCTTGGACAGCGGCGCGATCGCGTTCTCGATCGCCCGCCAAAGCAGGCTGTAGGGCAGCTGGTTGCTGACGATCGGGTAGTCGGCGGTTTCCTCGAGGTCGTGGATCCCGAAGTTGCAGGCCCCGATCTCCCGAATCTTGCCTCGCGATTGCAGTTCCAAAAAGCAATCCAGGGCGCGCTTGGTCTCCTCCGGGGTGCCGGGCCAATGGACCTGCATCAGGTCGAGGGCGTCCCGGTTCAGGCGGCGCAGGCTCCGCTCCACCGACGCGACGATATCCTTTTCGTTTTTTCCGTCGATCTTCATCTTGGTCGCCACGAGGGCCTTCTCGGCGGGTATGCCGGCTAAACCCTTCCCGAGAATTTCCTCGCTCCGTCCGGCACCGTAATCGGGAGAGGTATCGAAGAGGGTAATGCCGAGATCCATTGCCCGATGGATCACCTCGACGCATTCCTTCTCGTCCGATTCAGACCAAATCGCGTCACCCGCGAAGGTCCAGGTACCCAGGGCAAGCGGGGGAAATTCGATGGTCGGGGCGCCTTTTTTTGTCGATATCGTCATATAATACTCCTACATAAAAGGGTATTGATTTCTTGCTTGATCGCAAGGATCCCAAAGACATGATATTGTATACTGTATACAATATCATATTCCAGTGCAATTTTATCAAGGAGTTACAGGATGATCATAAAACCCGCGGATATGACGCATGAATCGGCCCACAACATGAGGGGCGGTCCCGGAACCGTCGAAATACGGCATCTCGTGCCCCGGGAGAAGGTTCCCCACGGCCGCCTCATGGCTGAAATGACGTTGCCCGTCGGCGCGGGGATCGGCGATCACGAACATAAAAACGAGACCGAATACTACATACTCACGGAGGGCGAGGGCGTCGTCGTCGACAACGGCGTCGAGGTTCCCGTAAAGGCCGGCGAGGTCGTGGTCACCCCCGACGGAAACAGCCACAGCATCCGCAATACCGGCTCCGTCCCCCTTAAGATGTACGCCGTGATCCTGTTTGACTGACGGGGGACCGTCGGGTTTCCCATGGCTGAAAGCGAAAATAAAAACTTCTTCCCTCGGCGCATGCCGCTTCCCGCGCGATGGGCGCTCCTCATCCTCCTTTCGGCCCTGTCGGCGGTTTTGCTCACCCTGGCGCGCCTCCCCGCCGGCTGGCTCCTCGGGCCAATGGTCGCGGGCATTGTCTTCGCCGTCGCCGGCGTCCGGCTACGGGTTCCCCCCTTGGCGACCGGTTTCTCCCAGGCCCTCATGGGCTGCCTTATCGCCCAGACCATAACCGCGGGAATCCTGAAGGAACTTTTGGGACAGTGGCCCCTCTTCCTCGGCGTCCTCGTCGCGGTAATGCTGCTGAGTTGGGGGCTTGGGTGGTTACTTTCCCTATTGAAGGTGATTCCGCCCCGGGAAGCCCTCTGGGGATCCTCCCCGGGAGCGGCGGCGGCCATGGTCATCATGGCCCAGGTTCATCAAGCCGACGCGCGTCTCGTGGCGCTCATGCAGTACGCGCGGGTTCTACTGGTCGTCATGGCCGCCTCGGTCGTTACGACGGCGTGGCTCGGCGGGGCCGATGCCGGCGATTCCGGCCTCTGGTCCACGGTTTTCGCGGGATGGGGCGACGTCCCCGCCTTGAGTTCCCTCGCCGCTACCCTGGCGGTTTCGGCGATAGGGGTCATCGCGGACCGTCTCGGTTTTTCCTCCGCGGGGATGCTCCTGCCCCTCTTTCTCGGCGTCGTCCTCAACGTTACGGGTTTCGTTACCCCCGTCGTTCCCGAGAGTCTCGCGGTATTCAGCTACCTCGTCATCGGCTGGGGGGTGGGGCTTTCCTTCGACCGCGAAGCTCTGACGTCCTCCATAAAAGTCCTTCCCTGGATCGTCCTGAGCAACCTCGTCCTGATCGCCCTGTGCGGGGCCCTCGGGTGGGCGATAACCCGTTTGTACGGCGTCGACCCCCTGTCGGCCTATCTCGCGACCAGTCCCGGCGGGGCGAACACCGTCGCGGCCATCGCCATGACGAGCCCGGTGGACACGCCCTTCATCATGGCCATGCAGGTGTGCCGGATGGGCTCCCTCGTCGTCTTCGGGCCGATTATCGCCCGGGCTCTGGCGAGGCGCTCCGGGCGGTAACCCCTTGCGCCGCCGGGGCGAAACGCGACCCGGCGCGACCCGGCGCGCCGTTACCGGAGCGTCGGGCCGGGGCGCGCGGCTTTCAGCCCCGCGACCCGAGCATGGCTGCCCGGATCAGGTTTTCCGCGGCGAACCCCAGGTCCCGCTTGCTGTCGGCGATCATCCGGTCAAGCCCGACCTGGCCGCAGGCAATGGAGGCCGCGTAGTCGAAGGTTCCCAAAAGGTTATGGGTTTCCCCTCCCAAGGCGCCCGAAAGGAGCGCGATGGGAACTCCCGCGGCCCGGCTCTCCCGGGCGACGACGGAACAGAGCTTCCCTCCCGCCGTTTGGGAATCCGTCATGCCTTCCCCGGTTATCACCAGGTCGGCTCCCTTGATCTTCCCGAAAAACCCGGAATTGCGCATCACGAGGAGCGCGCCCGATTCCATGGAGGCCCCGAGGCATACCCGAAGGGCAGCGCCCACGCCGCCCGCAGCCCCGTCGCCGGGGCGCTCCACGTCCTCCGCGAGGCCCGCCCGCTTCCACGCGTCCGCGAGCTTCGCGAGTCCCGCGGCGAGCACCTTGACCATCTCGGGGGTGGCGCCCTTCTGGGGGCCGAAAACCGCGGCCGCGCCGAGGGGCCCAAGGAGGGGGTTCGTCACGTCGCAGGCCACCTTGATCGTTACCCCC
>QKCE01000089.1 GCA_003245785.1 Spirochaetales bacterium
GCTCGGCACCGCCCCCGTGGATATCGACCGCGCGGAGGACCGGAACAAATTCGGCGCCCTGATGGACCAGCTCGGCATCAAGCAGCCCGAGTGGGCCGAGGTGACGAGCCTCGCCGCCGCCCACGGCTTCGCCGACTCGGTCGGGTACCCGGTGCTCATCCGCCCCGGCCTCGTGACCTCCGGCGCCGCCATGAGCGTGGCCTGGGACGAGGCGAGCCTCAAGGGATTCCTCACGAAGGCCGCGACGGTCAGCGTCGACCACCCGGCGGTAATCTCGCGGTACGTGGAAAATTCGAAGGAGATAGAGATCGACGCGGTGGCGAACCGCGGGGAGATCCTCGCGTACGCGATCAGCGAGCACCTCGAGAACGCGGGGGTCCATTCCGGCGACGCCACGGTGGTGCTCCCGGCCCAGCGCATCTACCTTTCCACCGCCCAGGCGATCAAGAAGGCGGCGAAGAAGATCGCGGCGGAGCTCGACATTACCGGCCCCTTCAACATCCAGTTCCTCGCGAAAAACGCGAGCATCCAGGCGATAGAGTGCACCCTCAGGGCGAGCCGCTCCTTCCCCTTCTGCTCCAAGGTGTTCCGGATCGACATGGTCGACATGGCGGTCCGCGCCCAGCTTGGCCTACCGGTGGAGCGGGTGGACGGTTCGCGCCTCGACTTCGACCACGTGGGGGTGCGCGCCGCGCAGTTCAGCTATTCCCGGCTCAAGGGAGCTGATCCCGTCGCCGGCGTCGAGATGGCGAGTACCGGCGAGGTCGGCTGCCTCGGGCGGGGCGTCCGCGACGCCTTCATGAAGGCGATGCTCTCCACGGGCTACCGCATACCCAAGGGGAAGATTCTCCTTTCCACCGGGCCGATCGAGGACAAGGTGGACTTCATAGAGAGCGCGAAAAAGCTCCGCGCCATGGGCTACGAGATCGTCGCCTCCAGCGGGACGGCGCGGTTCCTCCAGAACAACGGCGTAGAGGCCGCGGCCCTCGCCTGGCCCCTGGAGGAGCGGAAGCCGAATATCGCCGACGCCATCCGCGACCGCGAGGTCGATCTCGTCATCAACATCCCGAAAAACAACCGGGAAACCGAGCTCAAGAACGACTTCCTGATCCGCCGCATGAGCGTGGACTACGGGATACCCCTGATCACGAACATCAAGATCGCGAAGCAGTTCACCGACGCCCTCGAATGGTACAAAACCCGGGGACTCGAGGTGAAAAGCAGGGAGGAATATCTCTGATTCAGGGCCGAAACGGGCCGGGATATCGCGGATAGGCGGCAAAACCGCTGGGCAGGGTAACCGTTTTCCCGTATATTCGGGTAATGCGATTCCGTAAGTATCTCGGGTCGTTGCCGTTCTACCGCGGGGCCCTTGCCCTCGCGGTGCCGGTGATGCTCCAGGCCCTGCTCCAGAACCTAGTCTCGCTCATCGACAACTTCATGGTCGCCGGCCTTGGCGACATAAAGATGAGCGGCGTGAACGTGCTCAACCAGGTATTGTTCGTCTTCTTCGTCGCCCTCATGACCCTCGCCGGGGCGGGGGCGATGTTCATGTCCCAGTTCAACGGGGCGAAAGACGCCGCCGGGATGCGGCAGGTCTTCCGCTTCAAGATCCTCGGCGGCCTCGCCCTCGCCGGTATCGTGACCGCCCTGAGCCTCACGATTCCCGGGGAAATAATCGGGCTCCTCCTGAACACGAACAGCGAGCGGGAGGCGATCAGCGCCCAGGCCGAAGCCTACCTTTCGATAATCGTGTGGACCTTCGTGCCCATGGTAATCTCGATGATGATCGGGTCCTCCTTCCGCGAGATCGGCAAGGTCCGGCCGCCCCTCGTCATCTCCGTGGCCGCGACCTTGGTGAATACCTTCTTCAACTGGGTGCTCATTTACGGGAACCTCGGCGCGCCGAGACTCGAGGTGCGGGGCGCCGCCATCGCCACGGTGATAGCGCGGCTCGCGGAAATGATCGCCTTCATCGTCTACGCGAAAAGGACGAACCCCGAGTTCTGGGTTCCCATGCGCGAATTCCTTTCGGTCAACTTCCGCCTCTTCTTCACGATGCTGAGGAAATCCTCGGCGCTATTCGCGGGGGAAATGTCCTGGGTGCTCACGGAAACCGTAATGAACGCGGTGTACAACGGCCGGGGCGGCTCGGAGATCGTCTCGGGGATGGCGGCGGGCTGGGCCATCGCGAACCTGTTCTTCCTCGTGTTCAACGGCATCCACACCTCCATCGGGGTGACCGTCGGCGGCACCCTCGGGCAAAACGACCTCGTGCGCGCCCAGGACGAGGCCCGCTGGCTCAGGACCGGTTCCGTCGGCGTGGGCGTCGCGGTCTCGCTCCTCGAGGCCGCCTCGGTGGCGATCATCCCGCTCGTATTCGGGAACCTGAGCCCCGAGTCCCGGGCCATTACCCGGAACATGATCCTGGTCATTTCCTGCTACATGCCCGCCTGGACCTACCTAAATTCCCAGTTCGCCACCGCCCGGGCGGGAGGGGACGCGAAGTTCGGCCTCTGGGTCGACGTGAGCGTGAACCTGACCATGTTCCTGCCGGGAATCTTCCTTCTCGCGGCCCTGACGGATTTTGGGCCCATCGCGATGTTCGCCATCGTGAAGCTCACCGACGTCGTTAAAATCGCGGTTGCCGATTGGCAGCTCAAGACCGGACGCTGGATCCGGAATATAGCCCAAGAACACGCCCAGGAGGTTACCCCGGCATGAAAGTTCAGATCATCGAGATACCATTGGATTACGGAGCCTCGCGACGCGGGGCGGACATGGGTCCTTCCGCGATTCGCCTCGCGGGCCTTCGCGAAAAGCTCGGCTCCCTAGGCATAGAATCGGACGACCTGTATCCCCCGATATCCATCCCCCCGCAGGAATACATAGACCCCGCGTCGGAACTCGCGGTGGACAACGCGAAACACCTGGGGCCCATTCTCGATGCCTGCAGCCAGCTTGCCTTCAACGTGGAAAGGGTAATCCGCGCGGGGGACTTCCCCCTCATACTCGGCGGCGACCACTCCATCGCCCTGGGCTCCCTCGCGGGGGTTTCGGCGGCCCACTCCTCGGGAGACAAAAAACTCGGGGTGCTCTGGGTCGACGCCCACGGCGACTTCAACACGACGGACACCACCCCGAGCGGGAACATCCACGGCATGATCCTCGGCGCCTCCTGCGGCTACGGCATTCCCGCCCTCACGGGCTTTTACAGCGACAAGAGGAAGGTCGACCCGGCGAACGTATGCTACATCGGCGTGCGGGACCTCGACCCCAGGGAGCGGAGCCTCATGAAGGAGGCGGGAGTCCGGGTATTTACCATGAGCGACATAGAGCGCCACGGGATCTCGGGCTGCTCCGACGCCATAGAGGCCTTTTACCGGGAACGCGGGGTCGACGCGGTCCACGTGAGCTTCGACATAGACGCCCTGGACCCGCGCTTCGCCCCGGGGGTCGGCATAGAGGTTCCCGGCGGCCTCACCTCGCGGGAAGCCCTGTTCCTCATGGAGTCCATGGCGCGCACGGGCCTCGTGCACTCGGCGGACATGGTCGAGGTGAACCCGGTCCGGGACGTGCAAAACGCGACGGCCCGCATGGCGGTGGACCTTATAGGCCGCCTGCTCGGGGAAACGGTGTACTGATTCGGTTGAGGGGGCTGACGGGCGTCAGTCCCCTATTTTTTTGCTGAAACAGCCGGGGGAATCCTCGGTAAAGCCGATCTTCCTCAGGTATTTCCAGTGGGATTCTCCCACGTTCACGTAGCGGAACAGCGCGTAGCCCTTCTCCCGGAAGGAAGAGAGCCGGTCCTCGAAAAAATACCGGCCGACCCGGGTGTCCCGGTAACGGCCGGTCACGTAATCGATAAGGATGCGGCACTCGGTCGGCGTGGTTTCCTTCCACGCGAAGAGCCCCGCGATCTCGTCGTCCACCGCGAACCAGGCGAAATTGGTCGACTCCGAAAACGCCTCTTCCCCGAATATCCCTTCGATTTCCTCGCGGTGGCGCTCGTAGAAAAACGAGAGGAACGCGCTGTGCCGTTCGGCGTGCACCATCCGGTACTCGGAGCGGATGCGCGCCATGCGGAACACGTAAAAGAGGTCTATGCCGATGATGCCCAGGTTCATGACTACCGTGGGAATCGAGCGGGTGAGGAGGGCGAAGGCGACGAAGAGGAGCGAGCCCGCGGCGTTTATCCAGCGAAGCCGGACGATCGACTTCATGGTGAGCGAAACGAGAATGATGAACGACGCGGCGTATCCGAGCGTTTCGACCATGATCGGGCTCACGGGACCTCCCTTATTTCACGTAGGAGCAGCAATAATCCGCGACTTCGCGGATAATGAGCTTGAATTTCGAATTCGCCGGTACCTCGTAGGAGGAACCCTCGCCGTAGGTCTTGTACTCGCCCTCGCCGGGAAGCATCACGTCCATGGAACCGCCGAGCACTTCCATGATCTCCTTGTCGCCGGTGCCGAACTCGTATTCCCCGGGCATCATTATGCCGAGGGTCTTCCTCGTACCGTCGGCGAAAAGAACGGTGCGGCTGGTCACTTTTCCGTCAAAATACACGTTGGCTTTCTTGACCACCGTCACGTTCGCGAACTCTTTCATGGGTATCCTCCGGATGCGCTTAAAGTATAGTCGGATATCGGGAATTTTTTCCAACGGGGAAGATGTTACTACGAAAAGAAACTTTTGAGGAAGGGCCGGCGCGCCGCAGGCGCGCCGATCGCATGGGACTCGAACCGGGAGGGCGGTTCAGCCGTTCGGGCCACCGCCGGGCGCCCCCTCGCGTGGGATCAATGCCCGCAGCCGGGGCAGCCGTCGCAATGGCCGCCGCAGCCCGACGCGCCTGCGGTTTTCGCCTTTTTCACCTTGCTGAATATTATGAACGCCACCGCCGCCGCAACGGCGAGGCCGGTTATGATGGTCGCCATTTATGCCTCCGTTGTAAGACAACGCTTACATATTAAATGTACCGCAACCCCGCTCCGGGGGTCAAGGGCGCCGGCAGGACTCAGCGGATCACGAGTTCCACGTCGAGCGTCCTGTGCATGGGCCGGGGAGCTTCCCCCGCGAGGAGAGCGAAAAGCATGAGGGCGGCAGTCCCCCCGATATCCCGCAAGGGCTGACGGATCGCGCAAATGGGCATGTCGAGGTAATCGAAAAACCGGTAGTCGTCGAAGGCCCCGAGGCCGATGCGCCGGGGCGCGACGCCGGGAAGGCGGAGCACGTCTATGCAATCGAGGAGGAACTCTCCGCCCGCGGTGACGAAGAGGGCGTCCAGGTCGGGATGCCCGGCGAGTATTTCCGTCACGGCCCGGCGGCCTTCCTCGGAGGTATAGCCCGCGTGCCGCACGGAGTTCCAGGAAACCCCCGCCCGCTCCAGGGCCAACCGGTACCCCTCGACCCGCTCCCGGTTATAGGGGTACTCCGCCGGGCCGGCGAGGCAGGCGATACGCCCGTACCCGGAGGCGAGCAGGTGGGCGACGAGGCCCTCGCTGCCCCCGCGATTGTCCACGTCCACCGAATAATGCTTAATCGTCGGGTCCCGGCCGATGAGCACGAAGGGGATATCCTCCGCGTCGAGGCGGGCGGTTATCCCGGGATCGAGCCGTTCCGCGCCGATTATGAGGCCGTCCACGTTCCGGCGCCGGATGACGGTTTCCACGGGACCCGCGACGTCGTCGCCGGCGGGAGGAGCCAGTATCAAAAGGGAATGGCCGTGGGCGTTCGCCGCTTCCGCGACGGAGGTGATGATCGCGGACCAGTAGGAGCCGGCGAGGGTATAGCCGGCCTCATGGGGAAGGAGGAGGCCGATGATCCCGGTACGGCTCGAGGCGAGGGCCTGGGCCGAGGCGCTCGGCTCGTAATTGAGCCGCTCCGCGAGGGAAAGGATTTCCCGGCGCTTCTCCTCGCTCACCCCCTTCTGGCCGTTCAGGGCCTTCGAGACGGTACTCTTCGCGACCTTCGCGATTTCGGCGATTTCGTTTATGGTCAGTTTCATCTTTCGTCCGCCCCGGTAGCCCCGACGGGCCGCGGGCGGGAAAACGCCCGTTGCCCGGAAGCGCGGCCCGCCTTACTTCCCCGCAAGGGCGAGGTTCCGCCGGATCATGGCGACCCGCTGGGCGACCGAGCCCCGGGAAGTGAGCGGGTCCCGGGGGGTGTTCAGGCAGTAGTCGACCATGCGGTCCAAGGTGGTCTCGGCCACGTGAAGCCTCGTGTCCGAGGAGGCGTAATAAATGAGGAGCCGTCCCGAATCCTCGGCGATCGCGCCGTTCACGAAGACCACGTTCGACACGTCGCCCACCCGCTCCTCGCCTTCCGGCGCGATGAGGTAGCCGCCCGGAGAGGCGATCACCCTAGTCGGGTCCGCGAGGTCGGTCATGAAGGCGTACACCACGTACCGGAGCCCGGCGGCGGTGTTCCGCACGCCGTGGGCGATATGCAGCCAGCCCTTGGGCGTCTTTATGGGCACGGCGCCGGCGCCGTTCTTCGTTTCCTTGACCGTGTGGTAGACCTTCTCGTCGAGGATGCGCTCCTCCGGCACCGTCGCTCCCTCCATGGTATCCGAAAAGCCCACGCAGATTCCGCCGCCGGAACCGGTCTCGATGAAGCCGTCCTGGGGGCGGGTGTAGAGCATGTACTTGCCCCCGACAAACTCGGGGTGAAGCACCACGTTGCGCTGCTGGGGAGACGCGGTGGCGAGGTCGGGAAGGCGCTCCCAGCTACGGAGATCCTTCGTGCGGACTATGCCCGCCGCGGCAACCGCGCTGGAGGTGTCTCCCGCCGGCGCGTCGGGATCCTTTCGCTCGGAGCAGAAGATGCCGTAAATCCAGCCGTCCTCGTGGCGGGTGAGGCGCATGTCGTAGACGTTCACGTCGGGAAGGTCGGCCTGGGCAAGCTCGATGGGGAAATCCCGAAACGAAAAATTATCGATGCCGTTGGGGCTTTCGGCGACCGCGAAGAAGCTCTTTCGGTCCGCCCCCTCCACCCGGAGGACGAGGACGTATTTCCCCTCGTGGAAAATCGCGCCGGAATTGAAGGCCGCGTTGATCCCCATGCGTTCCATCAGGTAGGGATTGGTCGCGGGATCGAGGTCGTACCGCCAGGAGAGCGGCGCGTGGGCCGCCGTGACGACGGGGTTTTTGTAGCGGAGAAAAATGCCGTTCCCTGGAAGGACGGGCTCGTTCGGCGCGCCGACGAGGGCGCGGTGGGCCGCCTCGAGCATCGCCAGGCGGTCGCTGAAATCGTTCATCATCTTCGTTCTCCTATATGCCGCGCC
The DNA here is from genome assembly GCA_003245785.1 of Spirochaetales bacterium. Classification (GTDB taxonomy): domain Bacteria; phylum Spirochaetota; class Spirochaetia; order Treponematales; family Treponemataceae; genus Teretinema. The sequence continues at coordinate 7,289 of QKCE01000089.1, forward strand.
CGTCGCATGATTTCCATGCAGGAACGCGCGTTGTGATACGGGGTTTTCCAGTTCCCGCCCTTGGGCTCAGTAAGGTCGGCCGCGCCGTCCGGGCCGACGGCCGCGTGCCAATCGCCCCCGGCGCGGTCCGACTGGAAGCGGTCAATCCAGCCCCACACCGCGAGGGCGGCGTCCAGGAAGGGCCTCTCCCCGGTCATTTCCCAGGCGTTGAAGAAACCGACGAGGGCCTCGGCCTGGCACCACCAAATTCGCGTGCGGTCGCGATGCCCGCCGTGGGTTTCGTTTTCCAGGGCCCCGGTCTCGGGGTCAAACCCCTCGGCCAGGGCGACCCTGGCGATCCGGACGACGCCTTCGCGCCACCGTTCCGCGAGGCCTTTGCCGGGGACGTCGCGGCCGGTTGGGCCTGATCCCGGGGCGGGAAGCGTCGGGCCCGCGAAGTCCGCAAGTTCCTCGATCGCTTCCCAAAGGAGCCAGCTCGCCTCGATGTCGTGGCCGTAGGAAACGGGGTCGCCGACGGGATTCCAGTCCCGGTCAAAGTACAGGTCGAGGTGGGCGTCGGCGCCGAGGATCCTTTCCATCGTGGCGTTCACGAGGGCGGCGAGGGCCTCCGCCACCCGGGCGCGGAGTTCGGCGACCGTCGCGGTTCCCGCCACGGTACCGGGAACGGTCGCGTAGCCCGCGGCGGCAAACGCCCCGAGGGCGCGGTACAGGGTCGTCAGGGCTTCCATGACGTGGAGGTTCGTGTTCATCGACTTGTCGCAATCGATGTCCTTGTCGGAAAGCTTCAAGTCCGACGTGGGGGTCCAGTCCCTCGCCCGGGCTTCCACGTATCCCCCGGAAGCGGGGTCCCGGGCATGGAGCTCCAGGAGGCAGAAAAGGTCCAGGGCATGGCGGAGGGGCTCCGTCGGGTCGGGAGACCGCGCGGCGCTCCCGGAAGTCGACCCGGAAAGGAGGGCCTGGGCGTATTCGGAAAAGCCGTACATCGCGAAGGCTTCGCCGTAAATTTGCTTCTTCGCCACCGAGGGCGTGCCGTCGGGGCGGACGGCCCAATACACGCCGCCGAATTCGCGGTCGAGGAATCGGTCGGTCAGGGCATCGTAAGCCCACTTGGCGGACTCGAGCCAGCGAGGCTCCCCGAGGGCGGCGGAGGCGGCGGAGTACGACCACAGGTGCCGGGCCGTCATCACGACGGAACGGGGCTCCGCGGGATCCCCCGTATTGTCCTGCCGGAGGGTTCCCCAATAGCCGCCGTTCACGGGGTCCCGGGAATACTTTTCCCAATAGGGCAGTATGTTGCCGAGGAGCTCCGAGCGGAGCTCGGAGGCGAGGGAACTGACGTCACTGGCCGTCATACGATGCTGTTCCCCTTGACGAAGCCGACGATCTCGTCGACCTTCCCGAAGGCGAGGCCCGTCACGGTGTCGGCGCAGCCGTAATACACCGCGATCCGGCCCGTTTCCGCGTCGGCCAGGGCCGCGCAGGGGAAGGTCACGTTCGGCACGTCGCCCGCGAGCTCGTAATCCGCCGTCGGGTTGATAAGGTAGGGCCGCGCGCGGGCGATGACCTTCCAGGGCTCGTCCAGGTCGAGGAGGGCGGCGCTCCAGGAGTACACGAAGCCGTTGCAGCTCGTGAGCACCCCGTGGTAGAAAAGCAGCCAGCCCTCGGACGTCTCGATCGGGGCGGGGCCGGCGCCCACCTTGGTGCTCTGCCAACCCGAATGCCGGGTATCCGGCGACATGACGTGGCGGTGCCTGCCCCAATAGGTCATGTCAGGGCTTTCCGAATAGAAGATGTCGCCGAAGGGCGTGTGGCCCGAATCGCTCGGCCGCGAAAGGAGGGCGAAGTTGCCGCCGATCCTGCGGGGGAAAAGAACCCCGTTCCGGTTGTAAGGCATGAGCGGGTTCTCGATCCGGGTAAAGGTCTCGAAGTCGCGGGTATAGCCCATGCCGATGCTCGCGCCGTGGTACCCGTTGCACCAGATAATCCAGTACCGGTCCTCGACGAACACGACGCGGGGATCGTACTTGTAATCCGAGTCGGGAATGTCGGGAGAGGCCTTCGCGAAGGCGATCGGCTCGTCGTCGATGCGCCAGTTTATCCCGTCGGAGCTCTTGCCGCAGTGGATATTCATCCGGCGGGAGGTGTCGTCCACGCGGAAAACGCCGGCGTAGCCGCCGCGGAAGGGGACAACCGCGCTGTTGAAAATGCTGTTCGAGGCGACCGTATGGTCCCTCCGGATGACGGGGTTTCCGGAGAACCGCCACATAACCTCTTTACGTCCGGCGGAGGGCCGCTCTTCCCAGGGCATGTCGGGAAGGGAAGTCGCGTTCACGAGAATCGATGCCATTTGAACCCCTTGAATATAAGCTGAAGGGCGCGAAAATCGCGCGCGCGGGAAGAAAGCCGGACGACAGAGAAACCGGTTTCCTTTTCAGCCCATGGTAGGCACATCGGCACCGGATTGTCAATATTGCGATGGAAATATCTCGATTCATCGGGTACACTCGATGGAGCCATGCAGGATAATCCGGAGTACTTGACCCGACAGCTAATCACCTACATCGGTAACAAGCGCGCCCTGCTTCCCTTTATAGGGAACGCGGTGGAAAAGGTACGCGGCAGGCTCGGGGGCCGGAAGCTCGCGGCCTTCGACGCGTTTTCCGGCTCCGGCGCGGTATCCCGTTACCTTAAGCGCCACTGTTCGCTCCTCGCGACGAACGACCTCGAGCCCTACGCCGGGGTCATCAACCGCTGCTATCTCGCGAACCGCTCTGAGCTCGACCTTCCCGCCCTGGAAGCCACCCACCGCGGGCTTTTGCGCAAACTCGAAGGCGGACCCCTCGAGGCAGGATTAATCGCCCGGAACTACGCCCCCGAGGACCCGCTCGATATCAAGCCGGGCGAGCGGGCCTTCTACACCCCGAGGAACGCGCGTTACCTCGACACCGCCCGCGGGCTTATCGGCGAACTGCCCGGGGACGAGCGGGACTTCTTCCTCGCGCCCCTCCTTTCCGAGGCCTCGGTCCACGCGAACACTTCCGGGGTCTTCAAGGGCTTTCACAAAAACCGGCACACGGGGATCGGCCAATTCGGCGGTTCCGGCCGCGACGCCCTTTCCCGGATCCTCGGGAACATCGCCCTGCCCTTCCCGGTCCTGAGCGACTTCGAGTGCGAGCGAAGGGTTTTTTGCGCCGAGGCCCTGGAGGCCGCCAAACTCGCGCCCCCGACCGACCTCGCCTACCTTGACCCCCCGTATAACCAGCATCCCTACGGGTCGAACTATTTCATGCTGAACCTTCTCGTGGATTACCGGGAACCGGAGCGGCCCTCCCGGGTGTCGGGCATACCCGCCGACTGGCGGCGCTCGGCCTACAACCGCCGCGCCGAAGCCGCCGCGGAACTCGACCGGCTCATCTCGGCCCTGGACTCGCCATTCATTCTCGTTTCCTTCAATTCCGAGGGATTCATAAGGCGCGACGAGATGACGGAAATCCTTTCCCGGCACGGCAGGGTCGAGTCCTTCGAGACCCGTTACAACGCCTTCCGTGGAAGCCGGAACCTGGGAGACCGCGCCACCCACGTGAGCGAATACCTTTTTTTGGTGGAGCGCCGGGGCTAGGCCTTCGCGCGGGACGCGCCGAGCGATCGCGACGGGACGGGCGCCTCCCGCGATTCTCGGCTCACAGCCCGTTTTTCGGGCAGAGTCGCGCGACCGGGCATTCGCCGCATTTCGGGCTTCTGGCCACGCACACGTAGCGCCCGTGTAGGAGAAGCCAGTGGTGGGCGTTCACGAGAAACTCCGCGGGAATCTTGGACATGAGATCTTCCTCGACGCCCCGGGGCGTGCGGGCGGAGGAAAGGCCCATCCTCGGGGCCACCCTGAGCAGGTGGGTGTCCACGGGCATCACGGCCTCGCCGAATACGGCGTTCAGGATCACGTTCGCGGTTTTTCGCCCGACCCCCGGGAGGCTTTCCAGCTCCTCGCGGGTTTCCGGCACCTTTCCCCCGAAACGGTCCTCGAGTACCCGGCACGCCTCGATGATGTGCCGCGCCTTCGTGGGCCAAAGGTTCACCGATTTGACGTACTCGCCGAGCCGGGCCTCGCCCAGGGCGAGCATCTTCGCCGGCGTGTCGACCTCGGCGAAGAGATCCTTCGTCGCCCGGTTCACCCCGCGGTCCGTCATTTGGGCGGAAAGCATGACCGCCACGAGCAGGGTAAAGGCGTTCACGCTTTCGAGCTCGGTCTTCGGCTCGGGATTCGCCTTCGCGAGAATTTCCATGACCTTTCGGATTTCTTCGGGCGCCAGCATCGTCATGGGAAGAGCATACAACGGAACCGCCCGGGCGGGCAACGCGACCGGGCGACCGCGCCCCGCGTTCGCGGGAAACCGTCCAGGGAGCCAGGCACGCGCCCCTGAAACAGACCGGCGACGACCGCTCGGGCTTCTCCTTTGCTCCCCTCCGATATACCCGGCCCTCCCTTTTTGCTATACTTCCCCCATGAATCTCCTTTCGGTAAGCGAACTTTCCCGCATGGGCCGGGAAGCCCCGCTTTTTTCCGGCGTGTCCTTCGGCCTCGACGAAGGCGACAAGGCCGCCCTCATCGGCAAGAACGGCACGGGCAAGAGCACCCTCCTCCGCTGCGTCGCCGGCGAGCTGCCCGGCGATTCCGGCCAGGTCGTCCTCAACAAGGCGGCCGGCGTCTCGTATCTCCCGCAGAACCCGGCCTTCGACCCCGCGGACCGCGTCTTCGACCACATATTCAAGTCCAGGAGCCCCAAGCTCGACGTAATAAGGGAATACCAGTCGGTATGCGATTCCATGGCCCACGCTTCCCCCGGAGCCGATTCGGGCGGAACGGCGGCGATGGACAGGCTCACGAAGCGGCTCGAGGAACTCACCCGCGAGATGGACGACAAGGGGCTTTGGGACCACGAGAACCGGGTGCGCGCGGTCCTCGGCACCCTCGGCATCGACGACCTTTCCCTCCCCATGGGAACCCTCTCGGGCGGCATGGTGAAGAAGGTCGCCCTCGCCCAGGTCCTCGTGGAGGACACCCGCCTGATCCTCCTCGACGAGCCGACCAACCACCTCGACGTGAAGACCATCGCGTGGCTCGAGGACTTTCTCGCCGCCACGGACCGAAGCGTCCTCATGGTCACCCACGACCGCTACTTCCTCGACACCGTCTGTACCCGCATATACGAGCTCGACAACCGGCGGCTCACCGCCTACGAGGGCAATTTCTCCCGCTACCTCGAAAAGAAGGAACTCGAGAGGGAAATCGCCGCCAACGCGGAAGAACGCATCGAGTCGGTACTCCGGACCGAGAGGGAATGGCTGCTTCGGGGACCCCAAGCACGGGGAACCAAGGCCCGCGCGCGGGTGGACAACATTCACCGCATGATCAACCGGGAAAAGCTCGCGAAGGACCGGGAGTTCGCCTTTGAAATAACGGGGCGGAGGCTCGGCGGGAAAATCCTCGAGGCCGTAAACGTAACCAAGTCCTGGCCCGCCCCCGCGGGGGAGAAAGCCGACGGCGCGCGTACGGCTCCCGTCGGCACGGGCCCGGCCGTCAAAACGGTAATCGACGGCTTTTCCTATTCCTTCAAGAAGGGCGAGCGCATCGGCGTCTTCGGAAACAACGGCTCGGGAAAAACCACCTTTCTCAACCTCCTCACGGGCCGCCTGGAACCGGACTCCGGTACGGTCACCCGGGGAGACAACACCCATTTCGCCTATTACGAACAGAACCCGACGTTCCCGAACGTCGACATGACCGTACTCGCCTACGTGCGCGAGGCGGCGGAAGTCATTTCCCTCCCGGGCGGAAAGACCCTGAGCGCGGCCCAGCTCCTCGAGCGATTCGGCTTCGAGGGCAAGGTCCAGCACTCCCCCGTGGGTACCCTTTCCGGCGGCGAGCGCAAGCGGCTCTATCTCGTCCGGCTCCTCATCTCCGAGCCCAACTTCCTCGTGCTCGACGAGCCGACGAACGACTTCGACATCTATACCATGGGCGTGCTCGAGCAGTTCCTCGAGGGCTTCGCCGGCTGCCTCCTAGTGGTGTCCCACGACCGCTTCTTCATGGACCGCGTGGCCGATACCCTCTTCGTCCTCCCCGGGGACGGATCCGTCGGGGGGTTTACGGGCAGCTGCTCGGAACTCCTCGCGATTCAGAAAGAGGATGAAAAAGAAAGGTCCGGGGGAAGCGCGCCCGCGACGGGCGGCGCGGGTAGAAAGGGCGGCGTGGGCGCTTCCGTGAGGGCGGAAGGCGGGTCCGCCGGGCAGGCGGAAGAGCGGAAACCGGAACGCAACCGGCCCAAAAAGCGGACCTACGCCGAGGAGAAGGAGTACGCGGGCATCGAGGCGGAAATAGGGGCGCTGGAGGCGCGGAAGGCAGAACTCGAGGCGCTTCTGTCAGGCGGCGAAAGCGACCACCTCAGGCTCGCCGAATGGGGCCGCGAGTTCGACGCGACGGCGGACCTCATCGAGGAAAAAATCGCCCGTTGGGAATACCTCGCCTCATTCGGCTGAATCGTAAAGCTCCCGAAGGCGTTCCTCCAGGGGGCGGCGGTCGTACCGGCATTCGCGAAATTCCACTTCCATCGAATCGTCGTCCCATACCGCGTACTCCGCCGGGTAATACGCCGGGTCTTCCCGCTCGAGCCGGGAGCGGGGAAAGCCGACCCCCCCGGGGTTCACGATCCCGGGACCCTTACCGGGACGCCACCGGGTGCCCGCCGGGGTCCTGAGCCCGTCCTGCCCGGACTCCTTGGTGAAATGGGCGGGCACGTGGGTGTGCCCGACGAAGCAAAGCCGCTTTCCCTTCCTCTCCAGGTCCTCCAGGGCCGCCAGGGTCTCGAATCCGCCGAAAAGGTATCCCGTAAGGGGCTCGAGGGGCGATCCGTGGGTCGCGAAGGCCCCGCCCGGCAGGTCCAGGGTGAGGGGCAACGAGGCGAGCCAGGCCGCTTCGTCGGACGAAAGCATCTTCCTGGTGAAGCCGATCGCGAAACGGGCCACGGAATTGAACCAGTCCGTAGGGAGCAACCCCGTGGCCGCGGCGTCGTGGTTTCCCGCGACGCAGGCGAAGGGCCAGCCCCGTTCCGGCAGGCCCCTGAGCCGCGAGACGCACGCCGAGGGCTCGGGACCGTAACCTACCGTGTCGCCGAGGCACAGCACGGACCCCACGGAGGGCAGGGCCTCCGCGAGCACCGCTTCGAGGGCGGGAAGGTTTCCGTGAACGTCTGACAGTACGAGATATTTCATCCAATACGCATTATACTGAAAACACCCATGGCACGCAAAACCGAAGGCGCGATCAGCCGGTTTCTCACGGACCGCTTCGCCCCGGAATGGAAACTCCTCTCAGAAACGGAAACCTACCTGTCCCATACGCCGGAATTCCACTCCGACGAAAACCAGTTCCGCGAGTGGCGCCGAAGGCTCCAGGACGCTAAGATCAAGGACGAGGGGCTCCACGTTCTGCGCCAGGAAATCGTGACGCTCCGCAAGGAGCTGCGCCTGCGGGGCTACGACCTGACCCTCGGCTCGGTGCAGCTCCGCATGGAAGGGTTCAGGAACGACGACTCCCTCGCCGAGGGCTTCCGCCGGGTGGTAATCTGCATTTGCGGCCCCGACGTGTTCTACCAAACCGGCCAGGGAAACCACGTGGACATCGCGGAAGAGCTCCTGGACAACCTCTCGCGCCGCAGGCTCCTGGAACGTCCCGAAACCCATTACCTTTGGTACCGGCGCACCTCCCGGGAGCTGGTCCTCTCCGGTTCCGCCACGGAAACGAAGGAAGCCTTCGGGCGCCTCGAGGACCGCGCCGACGCGAATCCCCTGATGCTCCTCTCCGCCCTCAAGAGCCTGTCCTGACCGAAATTGCGAAATTTTCCGGGCCGACTTATAATCAAAGGAAAATCGCGCGAGGTACCTCATGGATATAAAACGGTTGGCGAGGTCGGTGAACCGGAAGACGGTGGCTTCCTATTTCCTGGTTCAGCTCGGCATCGTGTTCCTGAGCGAAGTCTTTTCTCAGCTCTATAACCCCACCCAAAGCCTCGGTTACGGGGGCAGGCTCATTCTCGCCCTGAGCCCGAAACTCTACGTGTTCGCCGCGCTGCTGTGCGTCGTCACGGGCTTCTTTATCGTGCGTTTTCTCTCCCCTCTCTGGCGCGCCCTCGGCGACGAGCAGGACTTAAGCCAACGGGCCGTCCGTCGGGCGCGCATGGTCGCGGTAAGGCTACCCTGGGTCATCATCATCTACAACATAGGCATTTGGATCTTCGCGATCATCCTTTATTATTTCATCAACGGCAAGGCCATGCCCTCGGGACTTCCCTTCGGCTGGGTGCTCGCGATAAAGATATCCGAGTCTCTCGCGGGATCCCTCCTCAACGCGTTCATCATAGATTCCTTTCTCATGAAGCCGAAGCTGCTCCTGAGGATCGCGTCCTTCACCGCCAAGGAACAGGACTGGTTCATCGAGCTGAAGGGCGTCTTCATCCCCATCGCCACCGGTGCCATCAGCCTCACCCACATGGCCTTCATCACCTGGTATTACCTTCAAAAACCCGCGGACTACGCCGGGCCCGACGACCCGATATTCTCGGTGCTCGGCGCGGGCGCCCTCATCCTGATCGTCGTGTTCTTCATTTCGCTCTATTCGAAACGGCAGGACCAGCACCAATACAGGCTCCTCAACGACCAGATCTCGGGCATGCAGTCGAGCGAGTCCGTTGACCTCAATAAAAAGGTGACGATCCTCAATTTCGACGAAACCGGGAAGATCACCGAGAACCTCAACAATTATCTCGAGGTTCTCCGCGGCATGATCGGCGGCATCCGCGAGGGCTCGAATACCCTCCGGGAAAACGAGACGATCCTCGGATCCGTCATGGTCGACGCGGAAACGAAGCTGTCCGAGATCGACGGCTCGGTGGAAACCACCGAGAAGGGAATGGAACAGCAGGTCAGCGCCACCGACGACTGCTCCAGCGCGGCGAGGCAAATCGCCTCCAGGGCCGACAGCCTTCACGAGGCGGTGATCCGCCAAAACGCGAGCGTGGGCAATTCGAGCGCGGGCATCGAGGAAATGATCGCGAACATCGGCTCAGTGACCGGGAACGTGGAGAGGATCAACTCGGCCTGCGAGAACCTCCTCGGCTCGGCGAACCGCGGCAAGGGCCGGATTTCCGAGTCGAACGACCTCATCCGCAAGGTAGTCGATTCCTCGGCCGTGCTCCACGACGCGAACCGAATGATCGCGGCCATCGCGGCGCAGACCAACCTGCTCGCCATGAACGCCGCGATCGAGGCGGCCCACGCCGGCGAGGCGGGCGCCGGCTTCGCGGTCGTCGCGGACGAGATACGCTCCCTCGCCGAGAAGAGCACGAAGCAATCCTCAATCGTGAACGGCCAGCTTAAGGACGTTCGAGCCGCGATCGAGAACGCCGTAAAGGCATCGAGCGAGGCCGCTTCCGGTTTCGACGAGGTGCTTTCCCTTATCCAGACGGTGACGGACATGGAGCACGAAAACTCCCTCGCCATGCAGGAACAGCGGGAAGGATCGAACCAGGTCGCCCAAACCCTCCGCGAGATGCAGCAGACGACCGAATCGGTGAACGAGGCGGCGGGTTACCTTACCGCGGACGTGGAGACCCTCGACGACGCGGTCTCCCGGCTCGTGGAAAGCTCTTCCCAGGTGAAGAAGGAAATGGCCGCGATCCGCGAGGATACCGACGGCATGAACGGGACCTTCAACGAGGTTACCCGGATAAAGTCGAGGAACGACGAAATTTTCGCGAAACTTTCCGAGCACGTGGACAGATTCGCGCTTTGAGGTGTTACATACCGTAGGGGGTAATAAATGAAACGTGATTTCGCGACCGTGGCGGTCGGGATCCTTTTTCTCGCGGCCGGGGTCCTTCTCGGCGGCAGCATGCTCGGCTATTTCGACTTCGACTACAATCTCGCGGGCTGGTGGACCCTGTTCATCATCATACCGGCCCTGCTTTCCATGACCCAGGTAGGGCCCAACACGGGCAACATTATCCTGCTGGGGGTCGGCACGCTTTTACTTCTCGACCAGCAGCGGATACTTCCGCGGCATATCGGCCTCAAGCTCATATTCCCCGTGGTGCTTCTCGCCGTGGGCTTCCAGATCCTTTTCGGTGGAAACGCATACCGCCGCTCCCGCCGGGAGGGGAACGGCGGCGGGGAGGGTTCCAACCCTTCGGAAGGCGGTACAGGCGCGTCAGCCGGCGCGGGAGGGCGGTCGCAAAACGGACGCCATTCCGGTGGCGGCATTTTCTCCTCCGTATCCAGCCCCGGCGAGGGCCACAAAAAAGCCTCGGTCACCTTCGGCGGCGAGGAGATCCATTACGCCGACGAGGACTTCCTCGGCGGTTCCTACACCGCGGTCTTCGGCGGGCTAACGGTCAACCTCGTGGGCGCCCGACTCTCGGGCGACGTCGTCATCAACGTGAGCGCCATTTTCGGCGGCATCGAGATCATCCTGCCCCGTGGAGTAAGGGTAGTCATGAACGTTTCTCCCATTCTTGGCGGCTCGGAATGCAAGTATCCCGCCTCGAGCGACCCCTCGGCGCCGACGGTCATCGTGAACGGTACGGTTACCTTCGGGGGCGTGGAAGTGAAGTAAAGGCGGAAGCCTCGCGATACGTAACCCCGCGAAAGCGATCGCATACAAAAAAGACCCGGCCGAACGGCCGGGTCTTTTCGTTTCGGCCGCGCCTCGGGCGGGCCGTCAGGTCAGGGATACATGAGCGCGCGGTCGGTCTTGGCGCCCGCCGCGGCGAGGCTCTCGGGAATGACCTTCCAGTTGCCGTCGGCCGTCGGGCTTACCGGCGAGGAGGCGTTCTTCTCGAACCAGGCGGTCAGGTAGTACCGCAGGTCGCGATCGGTCGCGGAGGTCACGTACTTCATGGAGAGGAGATCCGCGGCGGAAATGCCCGCGCCCCGCTCGAGAAGCCCGCCGCCGCCCATGGCGCGGTAGGAGTTGATCGCCACCGTGTAGGTTTTCGCCGGGTCGAAGGGCGTGCCGTCGGAGAGCGAGGTAATCGTTATCCTGCTGCCCGCGCTCTTCGTAACGTCCACGGTGTAGTTGATTCCCTGGGCCGAATCGTAGTTGTAGCTCGCCGTCTTGCTCCTGGGGAGGTTGGTCCTCGGGTCGGTCACCATCTTTCCGTCGGCGTCGAAGGAGAAGGCGATGAGGTGATCCTGGTCGCCCTTCATCTGTGCCATCCAGTTACCGTAGGAATCCTCCAGGAAGCCCTTGATCTGGGCGCCCGTGAGGTCCATGGTGTACAGCCAGTTTTCGTACATGTAGAGGGTGAACATGTCCGCCACCGTGACGGAACCGTCGGCCCGGGAGGGAAGGACGGCGTTCGCCGAAAGGGGGGCGCAGAAGCTGATCTGGGCGGGCTTGAGGTTATTCGCGGGATCGCGGGTCACGGCCAGCTGGAGGTCGTGGATCAGGTCGACGAAGGCGGAATCGCCGTACATGGAATCCCTCGAGTTGATCGTGCCCTTCATGGAGCCGATCTTGGTCGAAAGCCATTCCTTCGCGCCCTCGGCGTAAGAAGCGAATTTGGAGAGGAACTCCGGGTCCGGGGTAACGCCGGTCGGGTCGACGAGCTCGCCGGATACCGCCACGTCGTAGTCGCCGTCTTCCCCGAGGGTGGCGGTGACCGAAAGCACGGGAATCTTGCGGAGGTCGTTCTGGCCGCCCCATATCGGGACGGTCTTGCCGGAGGGAGACAGTATGTCGACGCGGGCTTTCGAGACGGGATCCCATCCCATGCCTTCCCATCCCTGGTGGTCATGTCCCACGAGGACCAGGTCGAAGCCGTCGACCTTCTGGGCGACGAGCTGGGCGGCGTTCTCGTTGGAGGGTGTCTCTGCCTTCTGTCCGCCGTAGGTATAGTCGACGCCCGAGTGGAACAGGCCGATCACCATGTCGGGCTTTTCCTTCTCCTGGATCACCTTCATCCATTTGGCCGCGGAGACGACCATGTCCTCGACCTCGCAGCCGTCGTAAAGGATGGAGGGGAAGTTCTTCACGAATCCGGGCTCGGTAAGGGCGAGGATCGCGATCCTGAGCCCGTCCTTCTTGACGATCTTGTAGGGCTGGAACCAGGGCTTGCCGTCGCTTTTCTTCACGATATTCGCGGACATGAATTTCGCGCCGGTGAATTCCTTGTTCACCTTGTCGTACACCGCGTGGCCGGTTTCCACGTCGTGGTTGCCCACCGCGATGGCGTCGTAGCCCATGTAATTATAGATTTGGGAAACCGGGTTCGGCACGTCGGTCTTCATGAAATTGTAGTAGTAGATGACCGGCTGGCCCTGGAGGATATCGCCGTCGTCCACGAGGAGCACGTCGCCCATGGCGCGCTTTTCCTTCACGATGGCGGAAACCTGGGAAAGGCTCGTGGGCTTGTCCTTCCCCGTCTTGAAATCGTAGGGGAAGAAATCGCCGTGCACGTCGGTGGTTTCAATCAGGGTGAAGCTGGCTTCCGCGGGCTTCGGGGACGCGCCGAGGGAGGCGCAGGCGGCGAAGGCCGTCGCCGCGACGAACAGGGCGGTCGCGAGCGCGAGGAAGATCCCGGCCGCGCGGAAGGCGCGCCGCTGCATCCCCAGGGGATGCCCAAACGTTTTTTTCTCTTTCACGGATACTCCTTCATGCCGGCATGCCGGCATTTTCCTTAGCATAACACAAAACGGCGGCCGGGAATCGGGAATTCAGTGAAAGACGAATGAAAGCGGGATAAAAATCGGGTTAATAAAAAGGGGGCCCGGCCACCCGGCCGGACCCCAAGATATGGAGGAGAAAAATGCCGTTTTTTATGGGCGGGCAGCACGGTACCGTCGCCCGGAGGCCCGGTTACGCGGCCCGCGGGAACGCCTTACCGGCCGAGCAATTCCCCGAGGTTCGCCACGTACTCGTCGGCCCCCGGGAGGTTTTCGGGAAGGCCGACGCCGATGGCCTTCATGCCGCCGGCCTTGGCGGCCTCTATACCCGCGAGGGAATCCTCGAATACGGCGCAGTCCGCGGGGGCGAGGCCAAGGGCCTCCGCGCCCTTGAGGAAGACCTCCGGGTCCGGCTTCGCCTTCGAGACCGAGTTGCCGTCGATGACGGCGTCGAACAGCCCCGCGATGCCGCACCGCCCGAGTATCAGGGCGGCGTTTTTGCTCGCCGAGCCGAGGGCCACCCTGACGCCCCGGGCGCGGAGGCTTTCCAGGTACTCCCTCGAGCCGGGCAGGAGTTCCCCGGAATCCAGGGTCGAGAGATACTCTACGTACCAGCCGTTCTTGCGTTCCGCCATCGCGGCCATCTCGGCCTGGGGAAAAACGAGCCCGCCGACCTCCAGGAGTATCTCCAGGGAACGCATGCGGCTCACGCCCTTCAGTCGCTCGTTGTGTTCTTCCGAAAAATCGAAACCGAGGGAGGAAGCGAGGCGCTTCCAGGCCAGGTAATGGT
>QKCE01000058.1 GCA_003245785.1 Spirochaetales bacterium
AGTGCTTCCTCGGCCTCGGCACGGTGGAGGGGGTGCAGGCCCCGGGCTGGAAAATATCCCAGGCGGATTTCGTGAAATCCGCGCACAACAGCCTCGTGGCCCACGGAAAGGCGGTGGACGTCCTCCGATCCGCGGGGGGGAGCCGATTCAGGATCGGTTACGTGCCCACCACCCAGGCCGCGGTGCCCGAAACGCATACGCCGGCGAATATCGAGGCCGCGAGACGGGCCTTCTTCGACGCGTCCCCCCATAAGCCCCTGGTCTGGACGCTTACGTTGTTCACGGACCCGGTCTTCCTCGGCCGTTACCCGGAAGACGTGCTCGCGACCATCGAGAAGGACCTGCCCGCCGGCTGGGAAGGGGACATGGCCCTCATTTCCCGCCCGCTCGATTTCTTCGGGGTGAACCTCTATTCCGGTTTCCCGGTAGGCGTGGATGCCTCCGGGAATCCGACCCGCGTTCCCGAACGGGTAGGGCACCCGAAAACCGCGATCAAGTGGAACGTCGAGCCCGAAACCCTCCGCTGGGCGCCCCGGTTCCTCTACGAGCGGTACAGAAAGCCGATAGTCATAACCGAAAACGGCCTTTCCAACACCGATTGGGTCCATATGGACGGAAAGGTGCACGATGCCTCGCGCATCGACTTTACCCGGCGCTACCTGCTGGAATACGAAAAGGCCGCCTCCGACGGCGCGGAGCTCATGGCCTATTTCCACTGGAGCCTCATGGACAACTTCGAGTGGAGCCACGGCTACTCCGAGCGCTTCGGCCTCGTGCACGTGGACTACGAAACCCAGAAGCGGACGATTAAGGATTCGGGCTACTGGTACCGCGAGGTAATCGAGTCGAACGGGGAGCGGCTGCATCGGGACTGATCGGGGAGCGTGCCGGCCAGCCGGTAAGCGTGCCTGCCAGCATGCCTGTCCGCCGGCTGAACGGTAAGCCTGTTTGGGCCCCTGTCAGCTTGCGCGTCATCGGCCGACCCGGCGTTACCTCAGCCCGTGCCGGTCGAGAATGGCCGAAACCTCGCCGCTTTCCCTCATAAAGGCCAGGCTGGCGTTGAACCTTTCCAATAATTCCTCGGCGCCGGGATAGGCCTTCGAGACCATCATCCGGTAGTCCGACCTGCCGCCGAAGGGCGTCTCGAGAAAGGTAAACATGCCTTCGGGAAAATAATTATCCGCGTAATAGCGCATCACCATGCGGTTTTCCACGGCGAAATCGATCCTGCCCGCGTCGAGCATTTTCAGGATAAACTCCGGATCCGGCATCTCCAGCACCTCCGCGCCGGCAAGGGAGAGGGGAATGCGCACCGCCTCCGAACCGACCGTTATGCCGATCCGGTACCCTTTCAGGTTTTCGGGTCGGGCATACCGGAAATCCCCGAGCGCGGAATTGCGCGAGGCGTAGACGATCGCGAAATCCGACGAAAAGAGCACGTCCGAAAAATAAAAGGGAATCTCCCGCTCGGGAATCTTCAAAAACGGCAGGGTAGCGAAGGCCGCCCCGTAGAGCACCTCGGCTTCAACCCTCTTCCAGGGGAAAAACAGGAAGCGCGTCTGAAGGCCTGCGGCGCGCAGGGCTTCCGAGGCAATCTCGTTCGCGGCCCCGTAGCCGGGCAAATGCTCCCCGGTGAAGGGCGCCCATTCCCCGATCGCGAGAGTAACGGTTTCCGCCTCGGCGAGGCCGGTGAACGCGAGGATCGCCGAGGCCAAAATCGAAGTCAACCTGGACATCAAGGGTCTCCTGAACTCGTCTATTCAAATATAATACCTCGAAGGCAAAAGGGCACATGAATACGTTCTTCTCGCTTGAGCCCTATCCAATTTGTGGTATAATGCAACAAATTAACCCGTCTCCGGGACAACCGGTCATATCCGCGGGGTAACGCCAGGCCAATGAGGAGGCTAATCGTGAAATACAGGGAATTCGGCAAAACAGGCATAAAAATATCCGCCCTCGGCTTCGGGGCCATGAGGCTCCCGACGGTCGAACTTAACGGGAAAACCGTCTTCGACCACGAGGAAGGCGTCCGGATCATCCGCAAGGCCTTCGAGCTCGGCGTGAACTACGTCGACACCGCCCCGTACTATTGCGACAAGGAAAGCGAGATCATCGTCGGCAAGGCCCTCAAGGGTTGGCGTGACAAGGTGTATCTCTCCACCAAAAACCCGATCGAAAACGCCTCCGGGGACGACTGGCGGAAGCGCCTCGAATCCTCCCTCGCGAAACTCGATACCGACCGGATCGACTTCTACCATATGTGGGGCATCTCCCTCGAGACCTTCCGGACGAAAATCGACGTGCCCGGCGGCCCCATGGAAGCGGCCCTCCGCGCCAAGGAAGAAGGCCTCATCCGGCACATCTCCTTTTCCTTCCACGACAAGGCCGAAAACATGATCCCCATCATCGACTCAGGGCTTTTCGAGTCGGTGCTCATGCAATACAACCTCATGGACCGCTCCAACGAGGCCTCCCTCGCCTACGCCCACGAAAAGGGCCTCGGCACGGTCATCATGGGGCCGGTCGGCGGCGGGCGCCTCGGATACGCCTCCGCCGCCATCGCGGACCTCCTTCCGGGACAGGTCAAATCGAGCCCACAAATCGCCCTCCGCTTCGTCCTTTCGAACCCCGCGGTCGACTGCGCCCTCTCCGGCATGGGAACCGAGGCCATGGTCGCGGAAAACTCGGAAATCGCGGGCAACGAATCGCCCCTCTCGGCCGCCGAAATCGAGCACGTCAACGCCGCCATGGCGGAAAACAAAAAACTCGAGGGCCTGTACTGCACCGGCTGCAACTACTGCATGCCCTGCCCGGCGGGGGTCAACATCCCCCTCAACTTCCAGCTCATGAATTATCACCGGGTTTACAAGCTCACGGACTACGCGAGAGAGCAGTACAAAATGATCGGCACCGTCGACTGGATGAAGGGCGAAAAGGCGAGTTCTTGCGTCGAATGCGGCGAATGCGAGGAAAAATGCCCCCAGAAACTCGAAATCCGCAAACAACTCAAGGAAACCGCCGAGGCCTTGGGGTAATTTTTCGGGGGTTCCCGAACCGAAGCCCGAGGGCTTCGGCCCGGTCGCGTGCTCCGCTAATTTCGGCTATGCCGAGCCCTCTACCCCCTCGGTTCGTCTTCAACGAACCGTCCGGCTTCGCCGGATCGGGCTACGGGGTACCGCTTCGCCCGCTAACCTGGCTCCAGTCCGCAAGCGGCTTGGAGCTTGGAGTTTGCTTCGCAAACTCCATGGCATACGCACTATTGGCGATTTTCTCCACGGATTCACTTCTTGAAAGCAATCGCCTCAGGCGCGTCATCGCGCGGCGACGTCCCAAAGCCGGCTATTCCCCGTCGTCGAATGAATCATCCTCCCCGATTCCCCACCATGAAAGATCCGACTGCTCGGGATAAAAGTCCCAGCCCGGGCCTATCTCCCCGAGCGCCGTTAATTGCCCCGCGGGGAAAGACCGTTCGTAGTCCCGCTCCCCGGCCTCGTCGTCCGAGAAGCTGCCGATCGTAAGCGTCGCGGAGCCCGCGAGATAATCAAGGGCGAGATCCCAGGTTTCCCCGGTATTCCGCTTGGTCGTATAATTCGAATAGGCTATCAATCGAAAGGCGCCGTCAAGAAAACCGAAGGCGAAAACGGAATCCGAGGTATACCATGAACCGGCGTTGGCCCAGTAGTGGAGATAAATCCTTATATAGCCGTCCGCGATTTCCGCGCCGCCGAAGGGATCGTCGATGAAGGGAACCTCATGACGCGGCAAAAACTCGTCGCTCTCGAGCGCAAGCCTATAGCTTCCGTTTTCTTGTGCGAAGGCAACCGCGAGTATCCGGGGATTCGCGTCCCACTCGGCCATCCCCGGGCTTGCGGGATCGTTGGTCATCATGGATGCCGGATCCCCGCCTTTCAGGACGAAAAGAAGATCGTCCCGTCCGTCCGCGTTCAGGTCTCCCTTCTCCAGGACCTCGATTCCCCAGAGAGGGGGAACGAATGCCTCGGCCGAACCCGCGGTTTCGGGCAAGGTCGGGAACGCAACCTCGGGAATTTCATAGGCGATAGCCGGAAACAGGAATGCGCAGAGAAATCCGGCAGATACCGCCGCTCGGGTGCATAAGCGTGCCATAAAAAAGATTTTGATCCCGCTCGCTCCCGCTGTCAATGGAGGAAATATATTGTATGTGTGTTCCCTCTTCGGGAACTCGCGGGCGGCGTGCCGCCCCTTCTCCCCGTTCCGCCTCCGGTGGAATGCGTGGCCTTTAAACGAAACAAGGACGCCCTTTCGGACGTCCTCGCAGTTTCTTAGGCAACCTTGCGGTTCAGGATCAGTACATCCCGTCCATGCCGCCCATGCCGCCCATTCCGCCGGGGGCGGCGGGGGGATTCTTCTCGGGCAGGTCGGTGATGGCGCACTCGGTGGTGAGGAGGAGGCTCGCGACGGAGGCAGCGTTCTGCAGGGCGGAACGGGTAACCTTCGCGGGGTCGATGATACCGATCTTCATCATGTCCACCCACTCCATCTTCGCGGCGTCGAAACCGATGCCCTTCTTCTCGTTCTTGGCCTTCTCGGCGACCACGGCCCCGTCCACGCCTGCGTTCTCGGCGATCTGGCGGATCGGCTCCTCGAGGGCGCGCTTGACGATCTTGAAGCCGATCTTCTCGTCGTCGGTAAGGTTCGTAAGGTCGGCCTTCTCGAGGGCGATGGCGGCCTGGATGAGGGCGGTGCCGCCTCCGGGCACGATGCCTTCCTCGAGGGCGGCGCGGGTCGCGGAAAGGGCGTCTTCCACGCGGTGCTTCTTCTCTTTCATCTCGACTTCGGTCACGGCGCCGATATTGATCACGGCGACGCCGCCCGCGAGCTTCGCGAGGCGTTCCTTGAGCTTCTCCTTGTCGTAATCGGAGGTGCTCGCGTCGATCTGGGCCTTGATCTGGGCCACGCGGTCCTTGATGTCCTTGGCCTTGCCGGCTCCGTCGATGATCGTGGTGTTATCCTTGTCGATCTTGACGCTCTTGGCCTGGCCGAGCTGGGAAATGTCGGTGTTCTCGAGCTTGAGTCCGAGTTCCTCGGAGATGACTTCTCCGCCGGAGAGGATGGCGATGTCCTCGAGCATGGCCTTGCGGCGGTCGCCGAAGCCGGGGGCCTTGACCGCGCAGGTCTTGAGGGTGCCGCGGAGGCTGTTCACGATCAGGGTCGCGAGGGCCTCGCCGTCGACGTCCTCGGCGATCATGAGGAGGGGGCGGCCGGACTGGGCGATCTTCTCAAGGAGGGGAAGAAGGTCCTTCATGTTGGAGATCTTCTTGTCGTGGATGAGGATGTAGGGGTTCTCGAACACGGTCTCCATGCGGTCGCGGTCGGTCACGAAGTAGGAAGAGATGTAACCGCGGTCGAACTGCATACCCTCGACGTAGTCGGTGGTGGTGTCCATGGTCTTGGCTTCCTCGACGGTGATCACGCCGTCCTTGCCGACCTTCTCGATCGCGTCGGCCAGGATCTTGCCGATTTCCTCGTCGTTGTTCGCCGAGACGGAGGCCACGTGGGCGACTTCGTCGGAGCCCTTGATTTCCTTGGAATTCTTCTTGATTTCCTCGACCGCGATGGTCACGGCCTTGTCGATGCCGCGCTTCAGCTCGATCGGCGTCATGCCCGCGGCAACCGCCTTGAGTCCCTCGCGGACCATGGAATAGGCGAGCACCGTCGCGGTGGTGGTTCCGTC
>QKCE01000166.1 GCA_003245785.1 Spirochaetales bacterium
AACGACGAGAACATCATGCGCGGCATGGCCCGCGAGATGGTCCGGACAGGCCGGTACGTGGTCGCGAGCGTGGACTACCGGTGGATAGGGAACCTCGACGGCGCCGGCGAAAACAACCGGGTGTACCGGCTCATCGAGGACGTGTACGGCGCCCTCGCCCATATCCAGGAGCACGCCGCGGAGTACGGCGCCGATGCCTCGCGGATCGCGATTACCGGCGACAGCGCGGGGGGCCACCTTTCGGCGAGCGCCTCCACGATGGTCGAGCGCATCGGCGACGGCGGTTTCGGGAACGGCACCTACGAGTACAAGCCGACCTACCTCCCCGCGGGCAAAACCGCGGCGGACGTCCGCGCTGACCTCCTCAAGGCGATCAAGGTCGCGGCGCCGAGCTACGGCGTCTTCGGCGGCGATTTCCTGAGGCAGGCCTCGGACGACGAGGCTTCGTACGAGGCCATCGCGCCCGTCGAGAACGTCCCCGCGAAAAAGGATCGCGCGGTACCCACCTACCTCGTGCGGGGCACCGCCGATCCGCTCATCACCCTCGAGGCCGTGGATTCCTACGCGAAGGCCCTCGATGCCGCGGGACAGACGGTGAGGCACGTGGAAGTCGAGGGGGCGGGGCACGCCTTCTTCGACTGGAAACCCGACGCCATGACGCGCCGCACCTTCGAGCAATACGGCGTGCCTTACGTGAAGGACATGCTGGCTTTCATCGACAAGTATCTCTGACGAAAAACAAAGGCCCGCGGTTCCGCGCAAGCATTCGCGTGGAACCGCGGGCTTTTTATTTGCCCGATCGTGCCGGATCCTTAAAGGATATTCAGAGGACTTCCAGGAGAACCGGCTTTTCCCTCTCCGACGTTTTCTTTCGAAGGAGAATATTCAGCAGGACCACCGCAGCAGCCGCCGCGATTCCGCCGGCGATTCCCGCGATCCCGCCCAATGAAAAATAGAACGCCGCGAACAGGGCCGGAGGGAGCACGAGCAGGCGAAGCGCCCCCAGGAGCGCGAGCCCCGTGGGAACCTCAAACTTCACGAGATTCCCCCTTTTCACCTCGAGTTTCCCGGGATTCCCGACCTTCACGAGCCGCGTCTTCGCGTTATTCGCGCAGCTGTCGCAGCCGCCGGACCCGCAACCGTGAGACCCTTCGCCCGGTTCTCCCCGCAAGGGCTCAACCAATATGTCCAAGTCGGAAATTTCACTGACGATGCCTTTCTGTATCATGATTCCCCCCGAAAAAATGTTTGTGTAATGCGTCAACCTGTCGTACTCTTATCATTAAGATAGGTAAAGTCCGCGAGGTTGTGAAGGCATTTGACCGACAAAATTTCAATGAAATATACCAACGAAGTTACGGGGCATTGAACCGACGAAGTTACAAGGAGGGGTGCGTGTTTCAAAAACAGATCATGATGAGGAAGGTACTCTACGCGCTTATACCGGTCTATCTCTTTTCGATATACCTGTACGGATGGCGTTCCCTCGCCATAGCGGCGGTAGTGTTCCCGCTCGGGATTTTCACGGAATACCTTTTCGTGAGGCGCGGCAACAAGAAGGTTTCCGAGGCGGTGCTGGTTTCCTGCGCGCTCTACGCGCTTTCGATGCCGCCCCGCATTCCCCTCTGGATTGCCGCCGTCGGCATCGTCTTCGGCGTAACCTTCGGTAAATCCGTATACGGCGGCTTCGGGCGCAACGTCTTCAATCCCGCCATCACCGGACGGCTGTTCGTCTACATAACCTTCCCGCTGACGATGACCACCCGGTGGATGACCCCGGGGGCCTTCGGGACCCTGGGCGTCGACGCCGTGTCGGGGGCAACCGCCCTCGAATCGATGCGGTCCGGGCAAATTCCGCCCCTCACGGACCTGCTCCTCGGAGTCCGCCCGGGGACCCTCGGGGGGAGCGCCGTAATCCTGATCGTTCTCGGCGGAATTTACCTACTGGCGACCAAGACGGCGAACTGGAGATCCATGTCGGCGACGGTTCTTTCCTTCCTGCTACTCCAGGCGGTTCTCTATTACTCCGGCGCGATCGCCACGCCGCCGCTCCACGGACTCCTCGCGGGAAGCGTGCTCTTCGTGGCGGTTTTCATGGTCACGGACCCCGTATCCTCCCCCAAGAGCCCCCTGGCGCTGGTCCTCTACGGAACCATCGTAGGGGTAACGATCGCCCTGATCCGGGACTTTTCCCTTTTCGCCGAGGGAACGAGCTTCGCGATTCTCGTGGGGAATACCTTCGGTCCGCTCCTCGACGAGCTGCCGGGTAAGTTCGGAAAGGGAAAGAAGGTGACGGCATGAAAAAGGACTCCATAACCTATACGGTAATCGTCGCCGCCGTTTCGGCCTTCGCGTTCGTGTTCTTTCTTTCGCTGGCCAACGGCGCCACGAAGGAGAAGGTCGCGGAAAACAACCGGATACTGGAAGCCAAGGCCTATCTGGCCGCCGCCGGGATCCCCGCGGGGGACGATGCCGACGCTGAAGCCCTGTTCAAGAAGGCTTTCCCCGCCTTCGACCCCGCGAAGCCCTATCAGGAAACGTCCATCGACGGCGAGAAGATCGTCGTCAGCCCCTTCCAGGGCAGCGGGCTCTGGGGAACGATCGCCGGGGTCCTCGGCATGACCTCCGACTTCAGCCATATCGTGGGCCTGGAAATTCTCTCCCATTCGGAAACCCCCGGGCTGGGCGGGCGAATCGACGAGGACTGGTTCAAGGACCAGTTCAAGGGCGAAAACGCCGAACGCGGAATCGTGATCCGCAAGGGCACCGGCAAGGCGGACACCGACAAGGACAACGGGGAGGTGGACGGCATTACCGGCGCCTCGCGAACCAGCGACTCCCTGCAGGTCATCATCAACCGGAAAATCGACGAGCTGAAAGCCGCGAAAGGAGGGGACTAAACCATGAACGACGATACGCCCTCGAAGATCTTCACCCAGAACGTCTGGCACAACAATCCCATCTTCATCCAGATCCTGGGAATCTGTTCAACCCTCGCGGTAACCAACAACCTCGTCAACACGCTGATCATGACCGTGGGGGTCATGCTCGTGACGGCCTTTTCAAGCGCCACCGTGTCCCTCCTGAAGACGCTCATTCCCCGGAAGGTCCGCATGATCCTCCAGACCCTGATCATCGCGTTCTACGTCATCATCGTGGACATCCTGCTCCGGGCCTACCTGCCGGAAATCAGCAAGTCCCTCGGCCCCTACGTCGGGCTTATCATCACCAACTGCATCATCATGGGGCGGGCGGAGGCCTTCGCCCAGTCCCACGGCCCGCTGATCTCCGCCTGGGACGGGATCACCTCGGGCCTGGGATACATGTGGGTCCTCATGGCCATCGCCTTCGTCCGGGAGCTTCTCGGCTTCGGGACGCTCTTCGGCATCCGGATCCTCCCCGAATCCTTCACCCCCTGGACCATCATGGTCATGGCCCCGAGCGCCTTCTTCCTTCTCGGCACGGTGATTTGGCTCACCAAAGGCGCGATACTCAAAAAGGAAAGGAGTAAATGATGGCCCCGCAGATTCACCCGATCGTACTGCTATTCGCTTCCATATTCACCAGCAATATCCTCTTGGCCAACTTCCTGGGGATGTGTTCCTTCATCTCGATTTCCAAGGACATGAAATCGGCCAACGGCCTCGGGCTCGCCGTCACGGTGGTCCTCACGATCACCTCGGCGCTCAACTGGGTACTCCTCAAGTTCGTCATCGTCCCCCTGGACCTGATCTACCT
The DNA here is from genome assembly GCA_003245785.1 of Spirochaetales bacterium. Classification (GTDB taxonomy): domain Bacteria; phylum Spirochaetota; class Spirochaetia; order Treponematales; family Treponemataceae; genus Teretinema. The sequence goes on from QKCE01000166.1 coordinate 3,739, forward strand.
CCGATACATCATCTTCATCATCGTCATCGCGGCTACGGTGCAGATCCTGGAGATGGTGATCGACCGCGTGTCCCCGGCCCTCTACCTTTCGCTGGGAATCTTCCTTCCCCTCATCACGGTCAACTGCGCGATCCTGGGGGTCGCCCTTTTCATGCAGATCCGGAACTACGATTTCCTCCAGACCGTGCTGTTCTCCCTCGGCTCGGGAATCGGGTGGTGGATGGCGATAATGGCCCTTTCGGCGATAAACAAGAAGATAGAGAAGGCGCCCGTCTCCCCCGCGCTGAAGGGGCCGGGAATCACCCTCATCACCATCGGTTTCATGGCGATGGCGTTCATCGGCTTCTCCGGAATGCTGAGCGTGCAGTAAGGGGGAGGAACAATGAACATACTGATCGCCCCCGTCACCGTCGCCGTCATCTCCGCCCTCCTGGCCGCCGCAATCGCCGTCGTCGACAAGATCGTCAACAACTACGGGGAGGTGAAGATCGACATCAACGAGGGAAAAAAGGGCCTTACCCTCAACGGTGGGGACTCCCTCCTTTCCTCCCTGGCCTCGCAAAGCATTTTCGTTCCCTCGGCCTGCGGCGGCCGGGGCACCTGCGGGGCCTGCAAATGCCAGGTAACGAGCGACGTGGGACCGTACCTCCCCACGGAAACGCCCTTCATGTCCGCGGAGGAAACCTCCCGGAACGTGAGGCTTGCCTGCCAGGTGAAGATCAAGGCGGATATCTCGATCAAGATCCCGGACTCGCTTTTCAACATCAAGAAATTCCAGTCGATGGTTAAGGAAATCCGCGACGTCACCCACGATATAAAGGAAGTCACCTTCGACCTTCAGGGGGAGACGATCGAGTTCGAGGCGGGCAAGTACGTGCAGATCGTGGTTCCTCCCCACGGGAAGATCAAGTCCTCCACCCAGCGGGCCTACTCCATGGCCTCCCGTCCCGCGGAAAAGGGCATCGTGAAGCTCCTGATCCGGCTCGTGCCCGGGGGAATCGCCACGACCTGGGTCCATACGGAGCTGAAGGAAGGGGACAGGGCGGAACTGGTAGGCCCCTTCGGGGATTTCTGCCGGACGGATACCGGGGCCACCATGGTCTGCATCGCCGGCGGTTCGGGCATGGCGCCTTTCATGGCCATCCTCTACGACATGATCGACAAGGGAGAGACGGACCGGGAAGTCTGGTACTTCTTCGGGGCGAGAACCGAGAAAGACATGTTTTATCTCGACGAGCTGCGGGCGCTGGAAAAGAAATGGCCCAACTTCCATTTCGTTCCCGCCCTGTCGGAGCCGTCGGATTCGGGCGACTGGGACGGGGCGACGGGACTGATCACGGACGTGCTCGACTCGTACCTGAAGACCAGGATCGACGCCGGCAAGCCGAGGGAAGGCTACCTCTGCGGCAGCCCCGGCATGATAGGCGCCTGCAACAACGTGATGAACGCCAACGGCATTACGGCCGACAAGATTTACTACGACAAATTCTGAGGGGGAATGACATGAAAATGACTCCAGCCATGGCGGAAGCCCAGAAAAACATGCAGCCCGGCGTCATTACGGAAGAGGGCTTTCTCGGAGACGAGAGCATTCCCCTGTCGGACATGATCGCCCGGGACGAGGCTGAAATGGCCGACGCGGGGCTGACCTACGACGAAACGGCCGAAAAACTGGAATACTTCCTCCGGGAGGGACAGCGGGGCCTCGGCGAGCCGGTTACCGTCGACGAAAAGTGGCTGATCCGGGTCGTCGATCCCCGGGGCCAGTTGCCCTGCCCCTTCAGGGACGGATTCTTCCATAAAATCACCGCGGAGATAACGAGAAAATCGACGGGGGAAAAGCTCGTCGTTACCGATCTTTCCGCGCATCTCCTGCGGGAACACCGCTTCATAGAGGGCCGGGGATCCGGATTCAGGCTGGAACCCAAGGCCCTGAAGCGGGTCCTTTTCGATTGAGAACCGGCGTTCCGGCT
>QKCE01000303.1 GCA_003245785.1 Spirochaetales bacterium
GGAACGGGTCCCCCCGGTCGCTTCAAGGATTGAAGTTTATTTCGCGAGAATGGCGTTCGCCTGCTTCATGATCATGGCGGCGCCGTCCTTGCTGGATACCTTCCCCACGAGCACCGCAAGGGTGCTGTCGCGGAAGAGCTTGAGAACCTCGCCGGACGCGGCGGGATCGGGCGGGTCGATGGGACTCGCGTTGCCCTTGCCCACCAGGTCGATGAAGGCGAACACGTCCTGCATGACCGGGTTCACGTCCGCCTTTATGGCGTCGCGCACCGACGGGATTATCGGCACGCCGCGCTCGCCGAGCAGCACCTTGTTCGCGTCGATGTCGGTCAGGAAGTAGTTCACGAACTTGGCCGCCTCGGCCTTGTTGGTCCCCATCTCGGGAATCGCGAAGAACATGGAGGGCTTCAGGAAGGTACCGGGCCGCTTGGAACCGGCGATCTTCGGCAGGAGCGCGATCTTGACGGGCTTGTTGAGGGCCGCCTGCTCGGAAACGACCTGGTTGCTCCAGAGGTACTGGACCCAGGATTCGCCCTTGGCGAAGGCGCCTTCCTGGGGGGACACGTTGATGAAGGCGGTATCGGGATTGACGAGGGCGCCGGCTTCCTTGAGCCTCAGCTGCAGGTTGAAGTATTCCTCGAGCTGGGCGGCGTCGGTAAAGCCGAGGGACTTCCCGTCGGGGGCGTAGAAGGGCTTGCCGGTCTGGCGGATCCAGTTGTCGAAGCCGACCTTCGGGTCCGTGGTGAAAAGCGGCAGGGTTTTCACGCCGGTCTTCTGGTAGATCTGGACGGCCATCTTCTCGAAATCCGCCCAGGTCCACTTCGCCGTCGGCTCGGCGACGCCGGCCTTCGCGAGCACCGCGGGGTCGTATATCATGCAGACCGCGTTGGTTCCGAGGCTGATGCCGTAGAGCTTGCCGTCCACGCGGCCGCCGGAGAGGAAGGACTCGTCGACGCCCGCCAGGTTGATGGTCTTGTCCTTTACGAAGGGAGTCAGGTCGGCGAGCTGCTTGCGGCCGACGAACTGGAGCATATAGGCGTAGTCGTGCTGCATGACGTCCGGGAGGTTGCCCGCGGCGACCTGGGTGTTGATGCGGTCCCAGTAGCCGCCCCAGCCGACGGTTTCGGGCTCGATGGATACGTTCGGGTATTTCGCCTGATACAGGTCGATTACCTTGAGGGTCCGCTCGTCGCGGGTAGGGTTCCCCCACCAGCCCAAGCGAAGCTCGACGGGTCCGGCGCCGCCCCCGGAACCCGCGGCGTCTTTCGACCCGCCGGCGACCACGAACGTGGGGGCCACCATCGAGAGCGCGAGCAGAAGCGCGATTGCTGTCTTCTTCATCTTTCTCCTCCTGATAACGAATTGGTATTGATTCAGTCCCGTTCGGACTGCGTGTGCCGTCTCATTCCCGCGCCGAGCCGCAGGACTCCCGCACGACCAGGGCGTGGCGGAGCAGGATCCGCACCGACGCCTCCCGGGGATTCTCCATAAGCCGCTTCAGAACGTCGAAGGCCGCCGCCCCTTCCTCGTAAAAGGGCATCCGTATCGAGGTGATGGAGGGCGACGCGTACTCGGCCCCGTCGACCGAGTCCATACCCACGAGGACCGCGTCCTCGGGTATGCGGATGCGATGGGCCCGGGCGAATTTCATGAACCTGAGGGCATGCTCGTCGGAACCGAAAAACCACGCCTTTGGAAGCTTCCCGGAATCCAGCAAACCCTTGAGCGCCTCCTCGAGGTCTCCGTGCGCCCCCATATCGAGCACCGCGGAGGGGACCGGCAGGCCGCGGGCGGCGAAGGCCGAAAGATAGCCTTCCCGCTTCAGGCAGTCGATCCGGGAGGCGTCGGTAACGCCCCAGGTCCCGATGTCGCGATGGCCCAAATCGAGCAGGTGCTCCACCGCCTCTCTCGCAGCCCGGCGAAGGTCGCAGGAAACCCAGCTCACTTCCGGGTCGTCGAACATGCGATTCACGAACACGAAGGGAATGCCGAGCTTCCGGAAAATGCCGATCTCCTCGTTTTCTTCCTCGATCGTCATGCCCAGGAGGAGGACGCCCGATGGGGTCGCCGCGCCGGGCTCCGCGAGCCGACTCGCGAAATTGGAACCGTTCACGCCGCCGGTGCGCAGGTTGACCTCGAAGCCGCTAGCCTCGGCCCGTTCCATGAACCCGGCTATCGCGAGCCCGTAACCCTTGAACGAGCGGTATCCCCGCTTTACGAAGATTTGCAGGAATTTCTCCTGGCGGGCTACCCGCTTCTCGAAGGGCATATTGAGGCTCTGCATGGCATGGATGATCGCGTCGCGAGCCTGGGGCCGCACGGTTTCGCCGCGCAGGAACCTGAAAACCGTGCTTCGTGAGACTCCGGACATTTCAACCAGATCATCGGTCTTCGCCATACGCGCTCGCCCCTTTTGAAAAGTATCGCATCGGATGCCATTTTCGTCAAACTTTATTAGCATTTATATGACACTTTTTATGAACCTTTTTAATCATTAATTGACACTTTCTCGAAACGCTTCTATTCTATATATTGTTGAAACCGGGCCGCGTTTCCCGCAAGAACGGGCAACCGCGGCCGGAGGGAGGAAATCGATGGCAGACCTTCTGCTGGAAATTGACGAAGGACAGCTACGGGAACGGATTCACGCGATCGTGACGAAGACCATGACGATGGACATGCCCTGGGAATGGCCGTGCGGAGTCGCGTATTACGGTATTTCCCGGGCATGGGAAGTCACGGGCGATATGAAATACATGGATTTCCTGGCCTCCTGGGTCGACAAGTACGTCGAACTCGGGCTCCCTCCCTTCATGGTCAACGTCATCGCCATGGGCCACAGCCTCCTGAGCCTGCACCAGGCGACGGGAGAACAGCGGTTCCTGGACCTCGCCGTCAAGAAAGCCGAATACCTCAGAAACGACGCGGTCCGGTTCGGTTCGGGGGTCTTCCAGCACACGGTTTCCAAGAACAACGACTTTCCCGCCCAGGCCTGGGCCGACACCCTGTTCATGGCGGCCTTTTTTCTCCTCAGGATGGGCAAATACCTGGGCAAAACGGAATACGTCGACGACGCGCTTAACCAGTATTACTGGCACGAGGAATACCTTCAGGACCGAAAAACCGATCTCTTTTACCACGGCTACGACCACGGCGCGGGGAACCACATGTCCGGCATGTTCTGGGGCCGGGGCAACGCCTGGGCGGCCTACACCATGTCCCAGGCCCTGAAATTGATCGACTACACCTACCCCATGTTCATGCAGATCGATTGCGCCCTCCGGGACCAGCTCGCCGCCCTGGTACGCCTTCAAGACGGATCCGGCCTTTGGCACACCGTGCTCGATTATCCCGAATCCTACCTGGAAACCTCCGCAAGCGCCGGATTCGGCGCGGCCCTCGTCTCCTACGGTAACCCGCTCCACCGCGAGGCGGCGAGAAAGGCCTACGACGGCGTGCTGTCCCGGGTCGCCCCGGACGGCTCGGTGCTCGACGTATCCGCCGGCACGGCGATAATGAACAACCGGGAAGACTACTGCAAGGTTCCGCACAAGCGCGTCCAGGGCTGGGGACAGGGACTGACCCTGGCCTTCCTATGCGAAGTGCTCGATTACAAAACGAGGAATTCCGGGGAACAGTGACGAAGGATTCACGGCGAAGCTTCCGGTGGATGGGGGAGTCGATCCTTCACTCCGCCCACTCCCGGGGCTTCGTTTAGGAACGGGGCAATCGCTTACGCGACCATCCATGGTCGCTCTCCCTCGCTTCCGCTCGGCGCTCTTGCCCGTTCGACCACTTGAAGCTTCGCCGCGAGTCCCCCAATCTCCTCCATCAAAAACAAAAAGCCTCCTTTCGGAGGCCTTTTGTTTTTTGGAGATGGGGGGAGTCGAACCCCCGTCCTGAAGTGCGATGCAGGGGCGTCTACAGGTTTATCGGCGCGAGGTGGTTGTCGGGAACCGGTGGCAGCGCCGCAAGCGTCGGTTCCGTATCCGCAAAAAGTTTCCCTTCTTAAGTCACGGCCCAAAAGTCGGTAAGCTCCGGTTGGCGTCGGAAGTCCGGGTGCTTCGGAGCAGCAGCACCCGGGTTCCGCGCTCTGCTACTTACGCAGCGAGAGCGAAACTGTCGTTGTTTTCGGCAGTTATAGGGTTTGGTTCGTTTGGAGGACGGACCTGACCTCACCTGCGGCCCAAGCCTCGACCACCACAGTCGAAACCGGTGCACCCCCGGTACGCCAAACATACGCATTTCCCCGGATGATGTCAAGGAGCGCCGTTTTGCGCCCCGCCATCCGCGTCACTCAGGGACGCCGCCCCTTGAAATGGTCCATCGCGGCGGAGATGCCGAAAAAATCCGAGACCGCGTCGAAAAGCGCCACGGGAAACAGGCGCAGGAGATACGCCGAATAAACGAAGCGGGGAAGTATGACCCGCCGGGATCCGCGCTCGATCGCCCGAACGACGCGCTTCGCGACGTACTCCGGCTTCAGGATGGGAAGCAGGAGGGGAAAGCGCGTGCGGACGCCGTCGAACATTCCCGTGTCGATGAAGAAGGGGCATACGACGCTCGTCGATACCCTGCTCTTCCGCTTGCGAAGCTCCATGCGTATCGCCTCGTGCAGGCCGAAGACCGCGAATTTGCTCGCCGAGTAGTCGGCGAGTCCCGTCACGCCGATGATGCCCGCGGCGGACGAAACGGTGACGACGTGTCCCCGGTCGGACTCGATCATGGCGGGCAGAAAGGCCTTGAGCGTCCAGAAGTTGGACAGGACGTTGATCGACATCGTCTTCTCGATCTTTTCGTCGCTGGTCTCGAGGAAGGTCGAACCCGAAACGATTCCCGCGTTGTTCACGAGAACGTCAACCCCGCCCCATTTTTCGCGCACTTTGGCCGCCGCCTCGTATACCGCCCGCCGGTCCGAGACGTCGCATACCATACCCTCGACACGAAGCCCTTCTTCCGCGGCCTGTTTGACGGCGCGGTCGAGGGCTTCCCGGTTCAGGTCCCACAGGACGACCCTGGCCCCCTTCGCGGCGAGCGATCGGGAGACCAGGAGACCAATACCGCTCGCGCCGCCGGTGACCAGCGCGAGGCTTTCCGGATTTATTTTCATGCCTGCATTGTACCACGTTTTTTCGCCCTCCCGCGTATCAAGCGCCTTTTGGGCCTCGCCGATAATGAGAGGGACTACGGAGGAACCCATGCCCGAATTCCGCTCGCGACTGACGCTCATCTTCCTTGCCCTCGCGCTCGCCGGGTTTCCCCTCGCCGCGGAGGGCGAGATCCTGAAACTGAACGCGACCGCGTCCTATTACGGGAAGGAATTCGACGGAAAGACCACCGCGAGCGGCGAGGTTTTCGACATGCGCGCCCTGACCGCCGCCCACAAGACCCTCCCCTTCGGTACCCTGCTGGAGGTGACGAACCTCGCCAACGGAAAGCGCGTAACCGTGAGGGTGAACGACCGCGGTCCCTTCGTCGCGAACCGCGAGATCGACCTTTCCTACGCGGCGGCGGAAGCCCTCGGCATGTTGGGAACGGGCATCGCGAAGGTCTCGATCCGGAAGATGGGGATCGCCGACGGGAACCTTGCATCGGCTACCGCGACGCGGGAAACGCCGCCGGCCGCGGGAACGGGCGCTTCGGGTAACGCGGAAACGCCACCGCCCGAGAACCCGGCCAAGGGGGCGAGTTTGCGAATCCAGCTCGGCT